>CAYSQP010000060.1:0-5312 GCA_964433285.1 uncultured bacterium
GGATTGCAATGGGGCGGCAAAATGCAATACTTGACAAAATTTGCTGCTAACACTGCCAATTTCCCAGGCACCAATCCTTTAAGCCCAAATCTCTCAACTCCCAATATTGCGCTCGCCACACCCTTAAACACTGTCAATGCAACAAACTTTCCTAATGCAACTTCAACAACAACTGGTTTAATAGAACCTACAGCAGGGGCTACTACTGGTGGATTTGATTTAGGAGTGATTGGCGATATTATTATGCATAAAGGGCAATCCTTTATCTCACTAGCCTCTTTAGTACAAGCACTGCAAACAGATGGCGATAATGTAGTCGTGATGAACCCTAAAATTATTGCTCAAGACAACCAGCAGTCTAATATTTTTGTCGGACAAAATATTCCTTTTGCTGGTTCTTCTTTTGCGTTGCAAGGCGCCAATGCTGTCAGCTCTTCTAATATCGAATACCGCGATGTGGGTGTCAACATGAGCATCACACCCATACTGAGTTCAGATGATATTATCACCTTAGATATCTCCAATGATATCTCACAGCAAGTGCTCAATACTCAATCTAATGTGGGTGGCATTCAGGGGCTTCAAACCACGCATACCACACTCAGTGCGCGTGTCACTGTGCCGAATAACCACTTTGTCGCTTTAAGCGGCATGATCCAAGATGTGAAATCCCATACTAAGACAGGCATTCCTTGTTTAGGAGGACTTCCTGTTGTCGGCGCTATATTTAGCACTAATAACAGCGTTTCAAGTAAAAATAATGTGATCTTCTTTATCCGCCCGACCATCATTGAAACTGTTGAGCAGTATAAAAAACTAACACAGTTCCAAGAATGCCTCTTTAAAGAACAGGCTGGCAAGCAAGTCATCAAAGAAGAAATCGATGGTGGCATTGATATGGTCAAGCAGCCCGAAGATGAAGATTAAACTTTATTCCTATCTCTTTCTTTTTCTTGGGCTATGCCTCCTCTCTGGCTGTTTTTGGAGCCGTGAGCAGTGTTGTTTAGAGCCTAAAATTGATTTTATTGTCCAAGATCGCTACTTAAAACAGCTGCCCGATCCCTTCCCCCCTTTAACACTCGAAGAGCGCAAAGAAGATTGGGGCAAGGAATATCTAATCGGCATGCGCTTTGCCAAAGAACTTGATCTTTATCAGGCAATGACTGCCTTTAGGCGCGCAGAAATCTTAGCGCCCCCCTATTTACAGCATCGCAAATTAGAGATGGAATATGCCATTTTGCTCAGCTACTACTTTGGCAGAAGATATGCAGAAGCAGAAAGCAGCTTTGCACATAGCGCACTGCGCAATGTGAGTGATAGTTTTCCTGCTTTCCATGATCTGCTGCTAATTGTATATGATATTTACTTGCAGCTTGGAAATGAAGATAAAGCCTATCAAATATTGCAACTCATCCAGCAGTATTACCCTGCTGAATATGAGAAACTCACCCTTTCTTATGCCATGCGTAATGCTGATTTGCCCATCTTACAGGCAATCGCTGACCAAAAAGAGATGCCCTGCGTAGATCAACTTCTATATAACTATGAAAGCGGAAAAAAATCGGTTCGCAAAGCCCAACTTATTAATGCAGTGCTGCCAGGAGGAGGCTATCTTTATGTCGGGCAAAAACAGACAGCAATTACCGCTTTTCTTGTAAATAGCCTATTTATAGCGGCAACTGTTGCCTTTTTCCAAAAGGGGGAAATCGCCGCTGGCATTATCACTGCAAGCTTTGAAGCCGGTTGGTATTTTGGCGGGATTTATGGTGCAGCCCAAGAGGCAAAGTTTTATAATGAGCGGCTCTATGAAAGAAATGCAACGCCTATTATGAATCAGTGCCGGCTCTTTCCCGCTCTTATGTTAAATTATGGCTTTTAAAATCGTATTGCTTTTACTGCCGCTTTTTTGTTTTGCCGAAGTCGGTTATGTAGAACCATGGGGTAAAAACGCAGGACTCACCTATATTCATAAAGAAAAGAGAAAAAAAAGCCGGCTCTCACCCATGGGCTATCTGGCATTGCAGGCCATTGCATTTCATCAGAATGTGATTACCCAGATTGATGGTCCCAGGAGCCATTTCCGACCCTCTTCTTCCCAATATATGAAATTGGCGATCCAAAAGTATGGATTTTTTAAAGGCTTTATCATGGGATGTGACCGGCTGCTGCGTGAAAACGAGGATCCATGGATCTACCGGACAACTCTTTGCGATGGAAAACTGTATAAATGGGATGAACCTTGATCCTATTATAAAAATACATATTCTTGTCGGTCTTGGATTTCTAAATCAATAGGATCTGTGCTTTTAGGATGGCAAATCCTGATTAAAAAAACCGAATAACAAAAAATAGGAGCGTGATTATTCTGGAAGCGGCAATACGCATCAAATCGATAAAGATGCGGAGCGTCATACAGCCATACAAAAATTCTTCCAACAACCCAAGTAGATTCAATGACACCACGCACCCCTTCGACTGCTCCTTTAAGAGCATGCATAAGATGGCCCTTATCCCAAAAAAGGGCCGCGGCAAGCAGATGTCCCACAATATGGATTTTGGCAAGCGCTATTCGTGTAATCCCAGCCAAAATCCCAATCACTGGAATAGCGGCCCATCTACTCAGCAAAGGAACCTGCCTTTCAATGGGCTTTTGCAGCTTTTCACGAGGCGGAATTTTAGAATAGGTGTCGCTATACAGAAAATAACCAGTGAGGCTTTTGCAAGTTGTTTCAAAAACAAATTCCATTACCAAACATAGTTAACGCTAAAAACTCCTGAAACAAATTTAGACGTATTGCGGCCCCAAGGAGAGAACCAGACACCTGCAATCACACCTAAATTTTCATTCCAATTATACTCAATGGCCGGCGCTAAGCTGATCTGATCATTAAATGGACCGCCAACAGAGGCTGGTGCTCCTGTTGCATCTACGCCAGGACGGCCAGAAAAAGTCGTTTTAAAGTTAAATGTATAAAGAAGATCGGTCGCAAACACCCAGCGCTGTGTAAAACTATATTCATAGCCCAAATCCACAGAGATATTGCTGCCAGGGTGGACTTTTCCTCTCGTGCCAAATCCCCGCCATAAACATTGAAATTATGCACATCCACACGCGATGCTACCTGATATAGAAACGCCGCGCGAAAGCGCATCGGATGCTCTGGAATTTCCCACCAAACCAGTTTTCCAAAGAGAAGGCCAATGGTTGTCTCAAAAGATCCTGAACCGACCCCTTCTACCCCATTCTTTTTAGGATTGAGATGCTGGTATTTACCTGTAGGAAAAGATTCCAGCACAGTGAAGGAAAGACCAGGTCGGTAAGGGGTCTCTGCAATCAGCTGGATGTTAAGGCCAATGGTTGTATCCCCAAATCTCGACGCATGGTGGCCGCTCTGGCTCACCCAGATAAATTGTGGTTCGATAATCCCGTTCATCCATTCGGTAATGCCAAACTGAAACACAGGCACAATTTTTGTCTGTACTTTATCCGGGATGCTGTGGGCTCTTCCATTTTTATTAAAGACTGCGTAATTATCGGTGACAAATAGATAGGGCTGCAAGTTGTATACACCTGCGGGCACAACATGATAAGAAGGCGTTAAAAGCGGGCCGGTGTACCAAGGGTTAAACATCTCTTTGGCGCGCGCAAGCTCATCTTCTGCTTTTTTAAGTTGCTGTTCGATGACCTCTGGAGGAGGCGGTGGTGGCGCTGCTTCTTCGCTTGCATCTGCAAAAAGTGCAGAGATTGCCAAAATAAAAAATGCGAAATACATGGGAACCATTTTAAAAAGGAAAAAATTAGCAGTCTATCAAAAAAAGAGACAGCTCTATATAGAGAAAAGAAAACAGGAGAGAAAAATGGCTGATGTTGAAGGCTCAGGTTCTATTACACCACAAGAAAAAGCAATGTATCGGCAAGAGTTTGCTCGTGGCGCGAGTCTATTTAAACAGAGTTTCGAGCAATATTTAAGCTCCGATAATGATAATAAAAAAACATTGCTCAAAGATGTGATGGATCGAGCGCTGCAAGTGATGAATGAAACAGCAAAATATGTGCTTAGCCAAAAGAAACTAGAGCAAGAAAATAAATTAGAGCAAGATTACGGCAATTTTATCTCCAACGAATCCCCTGACACTATTAAAGAGCTCCAATCCGATATCGACAAACTCCGTAAAGGTCTTTAATCCTATTTTACGTGCCCCTGCCCGTGTGCGTACCCCTGCCCGATCTTCTTCCCAATCTTATCTTTCTAATTAGCCGGGCACGCACACGGGCAGGGGCACGGGCACGATTTAAAAAAAATTATGCAACAAATCTTCCTAATCTAGGCCGATGATGATAGCCACGCCCTTTCTTGACGCACCTAAATCATGTGTTGCATTATGCAACCGCACTTTGACTTTTTTTTTATCTTTTCGAATAAGCTCTTTTTCATAAGGATGGGCAATTCTTTCTGAATGGAGTTCAGAAATACATCGATCATCTAAATGGTGGTATTCAGAAGGCGTAATATCCTTCCAAGAAATTTTCCTTTTTTCAAAATCATCCCGCGAATAGCCAATCAGTTCCAAAAAAGCATCATTGGATGATGTGATTTTGCCATCGAAAGTCCAGGTGATAATAGGCACTACATTCATCTCCATTAAGGCCCAAAAATTTTCCGCAGCCTCATGCAGAAGAGTCTTTCGCTTGTCGCCTAGGATCATAGAGCGCCCTCGCTTTCAAATTTGTATTTAAAAACTTTTAACAGATATCAGAATGGTAAATCAACGGAAATTTCAGCCTCTGAAAAGCTGCGGTTTTCTCGCTGCTTTTTGCCTTTTAAAGAAAAGACAAACGGCACGCCTGCAAAGCCATACGTCTGCCGAAATTGATTAACAAGATACTTTTTATAAGACTCCACCATCAGCTCTGTCTTGTTGACAAAAAGAACAAAATGGGGTGGGGAAGTCTTAATCTGCGCAATGTAATAAATTCTCAGCCGCTTTCCTTGAAGCATCGGAGGATGATATTTTTGGATGGTTTGCTCTAAGAATTTATTGAGCTGGCCTGTTGTGATACGCCGTGAAGATTCTTCATATACTTGTTTGATAAGTTCGTAGATTTTTTCTAAATTCCTGCCTGTTTTAGAGGAAACAAAAAGTGTGGGGCAATCACTTAAAAAAGAGGCTTCTGCGCGGATCGCAGTTAAATAACGCTCCATACGCACCTCTTTCATTAAATCCCATTTATTCACAAGCAGAATGCACCCTTTGCCCAACGCTTCAATCTCTTTAGCAATCCGCTTTTCTTGCGCCGTGATCCCTTCCTC
>CAYSQP010000061.1:0-5308 GCA_964433285.1 uncultured bacterium
GTGCGCTCACTTTCCCCATCTGTCGATGGGTCCCCTTTCTCGCGTCAACTCGCAGTACCAACTGCGAAATTCCAGAATTTTAAAAAGGATTTATGAATATTGTTTATTTTGGGACGCCAAGGTTTGCGGCAAAGGTGCTGGAATATTTGGTAGACCATGGAGTTCGTGTAGTGGCTGTGGTGACGCGGCCGGAAAAACCTCAAGGCCGCTCCTTGAAAATAATGCCATCTGCTGTGAAAGAATGGGTGCAAATGAAGGGATTGAGTATGCCTGTATTTGAGCCGGAAAAAGCGTCTAATCCAGAATTTGTGCGCATTTTAGAAGGATTGAAGCCAGACCTTTTTGTTGTTGTTGCTTTTGGCGAAATTTTAAAAAAGAACTTATTGGATGTGCCAAAAAAAGGATCGATCAATGTCCATGCCAGCTTGCTGCCGAAATACCGCGGTGCAGCCCCAATGCAGCGCTGTTTGATGGATGGGGTGACCGAAACTGGTGTGACCATTATCGATGTTGCGCAGCAGATGGATGCCGGTGATGTATATAAGATGGCCAAAATGGATGTGCCAGAAGAGATGGTCTTTGGCGAGTTGGAAGAAAAGTTGTGTGCTTTGGCCTGTCCCACGCTTTTAGAGGTCATTAAAGAGATTGGAGCTGGAAGGGCAGTAAGGATCCCCCAAGAGCATAATAAGGCGACATTGGCACCGAAAATTAGGCCGGAAGAAGAGAAAATAAGCTGGGATGAGCCGGCCCATAAAATCCACAATTTAATTCGTGCCTTGTCTCCCTATCCTGGGGCTTGGTGCATGGTGAAAATAGGCGAGGGAGAAAAGCGATTAAAAATTAAATGTTCAAAGGTAATTAAAGATTTAAATGGTATGCCTGGGACAACGCTTTCCTACTCAGAGCAGGGCTGGATTGTGGCCTGTCAAAAAGGCGCTTTAAATCTTTTAGAAGTGCAATTAGAAGGAAAGAAAAGCATGCCAATTAAAGATTTTTATTTAGGCATGAAAAAAGCTCCCCTTTTCACAGTATAAAAATTTTATTCCATTGTAAAGAAGGAGTTATCATCGTATAATCTCTGCTTTATTAATTTTTCAAGAAAGGAGTTTTTATGACTGTTCGTCCTTTGACTTTTGCGCAATCTACAGTAGCGCTTTTTGATGCAAAAAAAGATGCAGTTTGTAAAGTCATTTCTTATGGTATCGATTGGCTCAGATTTTATGAAGTAGTGGAGAGGACGCAGAAAGTAGCTAAAGTACGCGAATTTGCAGATACCACTAAATTGATGGCTGGTGCTGTTTATGGTATTCCGGGCAAAGTATACGATATTTATTTGGCTACTGTAGTAGTTTATGACAAACGTTCGATGCAAAGTCTCAAAAACCTAGGCTGGAAGCTCAACTCAATTACCAATAACTTAATGGATGCTTTAGAGCTAGTTTCCAAGCATGGAGTCGTCACCGTTCCTGAAAAAGCTTATCAACTTGCTGAGAAAATCAATGCCGTTTCTATGTTTGCTACCTGGGGAAAAAATGTATTATTTTTTGGAAAACTCGTACCCGGGGCAATCGAAGATTTGAGATATAATATGAATGCAGCTGCAGCAAAGCATAAATTAATTGAATGTGCAAAAGCAATCTCTTATCTTGTTTTAGCCTCATTGTTGATTGCTTCTGCTTTCTTAGGAGTGATGCTGCATCCAATGGCGATAAAAGCGGCTTCATCAGCTGCTCTTGTTTGCACAATTGCTGGTTTCTACAACGAGCAAATGAATCTTGATAGTGCATGGTATTTTTCACGAGCATAGGAATCTATGGGAATTTGGTTAGAGCGCACAGCACATTATTTTGCTCCAAGTGAAGGGTCCTGGGACTTTTTTCGCTTATGCGAAAATAGCACCGCTTATGCGCCCTATCTTCCCATTAGTCAACAAACGCAAGAGCTTTTAAGTAAGGTCCGCGCTGGTGCGGATCTCTTTGGTTCAGCGCTTAGCATCCCAAAATTTTTCAAAAACATCTGCGATTTCAAAACAAGTGTTCTGAAAGCAGATTATCAGCAGACACTCTTTGAGTTTGTAAACGCAATCAACACAGCTTCCCAAGCAGCTCTTTGTTTGCATAATGCGCAGATTGCCAATTTGAAAGGGCGCGTCTCGTTTGTTAATGGCATCAATCAAGTGACAACCGTGCTAACTGATGGCTACACGGCTATCGAAGCATACAAAGGAAAAGATGCCGCCTTTAAAAAATGGTGCACCATTGCAAAGAGCGTTGCATCTGTTGCCATTGCCACAATTTTGCTGCTCGGGATTTTCCATGCCGAGCTCCTTGAAAAGTGCGCCTTTCCCGTTGTAGGTTTAAGTTCTGTTTACGTGCTTTCAAGCATTTTAGCGGGCCTCATGGAGGGATCCAATGCAACCAATTAGGCCTGAAACAATCACATTGGATACAATTACAGATCATTTGCCCTTATTAGGCGAAGGTAAACAATTTTGCCGTCTCTGGAAAGCATGGAATTGCGCAATTGCAAGTCGGGAATCTAATGACAAAATTACGACGATTAGAAATAAAACTATCTGGTCCGGCTTAAAATTCACAGGAACTTTTTCTTATTTTTTACATTGCGCTGATACGCGACGGTGGGTGCGCTTAGGTCGGCTTTCTCCGATCTTAGGGGGTTTTAGTTATGTAATTGCTGTTTCTTCTCTACTGGCTTCATGCAAAAAAAATATTGATCAATTGCATTCTGAAAATCAACAAAACAAGGTCGCATTAGTTACTGAATTGATTTTAAGTATTTTAGCTATTGGTTATTTAGTTATTTCTTTGCTTTTGTTGGGAAGTCAATCAATAGCTTTAATCACACTAAGTAATAATTTTTGGAAGTTACCCATTGCAGTAGTTATAATTTCTTCTCTTTATCAAGTGGTTTTTGAAGGTCAAAGAGTTGCTAATCAACAAGCTCAAGTCCACGCCCACGCCTGAAAAAAGGATCCTTCCTCGTGAGTGGCTTATGGTAGCCACAATCTTAAGTTTAATTGCCCTTTGCTGCAGCCTTTCTTGGCTAACTCGCCTCCGCACTAAATCAGCTGTTTCTGGCTGGGAAATGGTGGCAGAAAGCAAAAGACAGATTGAGGTGGAGATCGCCGGAGCTGTTATTTCTCCAGGGAAATACCAGTTTTCCCCAGGGATCACCTTAAAAGAGGTGCTTGGAGTGGTAGGTCTTTCTAAGCAAGCTGATCGCAAAAAGATCAATTTCAAAAAAATCATCTATATTCCAGAGCGCATTGAGATCCCAGAAAAGCAAAAAAAGGTGGGCCGCAAGCAATTACCACCAGTCTCTCTTTTTTCATGGGAGAAATCCACGGGGAAACAAAATTTAATTGTGTAAAAATCTCCAATTTTGATAGCCTCTTCGGTTAAGCTATTTACGCTAACATTTGGTAATAAGATTTATGTCTTTAAATTTAATCGGCAGGAAAGTGGGGATGACCCATCTCTTTGATGAGAAGGGCAATCTTGTTGTTTGCACTGCGATTTTGGTCGAACCTAACGTGGTTTCGCAGGTCAAAACTAAAGAGAAAGATGGTACTCCTGCTGTGCAGCTTTCTGGAGTAAAAGCGGCTCCCTCCCGCGTGCGTAATGTGTCTAAAGCGTTAAAGGGCCATTTTGCAAAAGCCAAGATCGAACCTAGGCTCCGCCTAAAAGATTCTAAAATTTCAGATAAAGATCAGTACACATTGGGGCAGGAGATTGGGGTGGATTATTTTGAAGGCGCTGGTTACCTGGATGTGATTGGGACCTCTAAAGGAAAAGGGTTCCAGGGTGTGATTAAAAGACACCATTTTGCTGGCGGACCGGCTTCCCATGGTGCTTCTCGCTGTCACCGTTCTGGAGGTTCTACCGGGATGAGATCAACGCCAGGGCGCACGCTTCCTGGGCAGAAGATGGCAGGGCATATGGGCAATAAGCGTGTAACGGCTGAGAATTTGAAACTGGTGAAAATCGATAAAGAAAAACAGCTCCTCGTTGTAGAAGGGTCAGTTCCAGGACCGCGCGATGGGTTTGTATACATTAAAAAATCAAGAAAAAAGACAGTGCAAAAATAAGTGAAGGGGAATCGTGGCGCTTCTTAAAAAGTATTCGTTAGCTGGTAAGGAAGTTGGGGAAGTTTCTGTTGAAGATGAACTCACAGATGTATCTGCCAATCTACAGATGATTAAGGATTATATTATCGCAATTCGAGCCAATGCACGCCAATGGTCAGCAAATACAAAAGGCCGCTCCGAGGTGAACCATTCTAATAAAAAACCACATCCTCAGAAAGGAACAGGACGCGCCCGCCAAGGCTCTCTTGCATCCCCTCAATACAAAGGGGGAGGAAGAGTGTTTACTCCTAAGCCGAAATTTGATCAGCATGTGCGCATTAATAAAAAGGAAAAACGGCTGGCTATCCGCCATTTAATGGCTGAGAAAGTAAAGGAAAATGCTGTCCATATTTTGCAGCATAAGGCGATGAAAACTCCTAAAACAAAAGATGTTGCCCAATTTTTAAATGCTTTAAATTTAGAGGGGAAAAGAGTTCTCTTCTTATATGAAACTGATCAGTCCGTTGATTATGAGAACTTTTTCAAAAGCATGCGCAATATTCCGAAAGTAAGTTGCCTACATGCTCCCAATATCAATGGTTATGAACTTCTTCTTTCTCAAAATCTAGTGGTTCTTGAGCCTGCATTAGATACCTTTTTAAAAGCACTTACAGGGAAAGCGTAAGATATGTTGAAAAAGAGCCCCTACGATATCGTTTTGTCGCGCTATATCACAGAGAAAGCGCGTGTACTCAGCCAGCTTCAATCAAATAAAAGTAATCCAAGTGTCGCAAAATGTAATGCGCCTAAATATGTGTTTCTCGTGGATAAAAGAGCCAACAAGCGAGAAATTGCAGGTGCAGTTGAAGAGATTTACGCAGGCAAAAATGTGAAAGTGGCCTCTGTCAATGTGATCAATATAAAGCCAAAGGTCAAAAGCGTGCGCGGAAGGCTAGGCTTAAAAGCTGGCTTCAAAAAAGCGATCGTGACGCTTGAAAGTGGCGATACTATTGAGGAGCAGGTATAATTATGACAAAGAAATTTCGCCCCGTCACTCCTAGTCAAAGATTGCTTGTCTTGTCAACTTATGACCAGTTGACACGCACAGGGCTATCAAAAAAACAGGCTGTGAAACCTGAGAAATCGCTCATTGTCACAAAAAGAAGGACAAATGGCCGCAATAATAATGGCCATATCACCTGCAGACATCGTGGCGGCGGA
>CAYSQP010000062.1:0-5286 GCA_964433285.1 uncultured bacterium
TCGAAGATATTGTGAGTGAAATTAAAACATTGATCAAAAATGGATACAAAGAGGTTGTTTTAACAGGGATCAATATTGGCGATTTTGATGGCGGCGATGGGAAACCAGATCGGCTTTCTGATCTTGTGCAAGAGGTTGATCAAATTGAGGGACTCAAGCGGCTGCGCCTTTCTTCGATTGATCCGATGCAAGTCGATGAGAGGCTGCAAGAAGCGCTTATGACGGGAACAAAAACATGCCGTAGTATGCATCTTGTGCTCCAATCAGGCTCCAATGTGATCTTAAAACGGATGAACCGGCAGTATACCCGCCAGCAATTTATGGACACAGTAGAGCGTTTTAAAAAATTTTGCCCTGACTTTACCTTTACAACTGATATCATTGTCGGTTTTCCTGGGGAGACAGAGCAAGATTTTGAAGAGACGCTTGAAATCATGAAAAAGGTGCGCTTTGCCAAGGTGCATATGTTCCCTTATAGCCAAAGAAAGCGGACGCGTGCAGCTCTCTATCCTAATCAGATTTCACAAAAGGTAATCGATGAGCGTAAACAGAGTGTATTGCGCATGGCAGAGCAGATGGCTTTTACACTCCGGCAAGAGTATGTGGGCAAAAAAATGCAAGTGCTCCTCGAAGGCAAAGAAAAAGCTCTTTCGGGCTATTTTTCTTCTCACTCAGATAATTTTCTGCCTGTGCTTGTCAAAGGAAATCAGTTAAAGCCTAATACCCTTTTAGAGGTAGTCTGTTTAGAAAATCGACCCGATGGACTTGTCGCACATGCAGATTAAAATTGTTGAAAGACTTCTTCCTTTTTCGCATCAAAGCGGCACTTTTTGCCTCATCCCTTATACCACTTGGGAAGTACAAGTCTTCCCCACACGACTTTATTTCCGTAATCTGCGTGGATTAAAAGAAGATTTTGCGCTGACACTATCTTGTAAAGGGCCGATCAAGCAGTTCACCGTGCAGCAAGATTTAGAACATGGTTATGTGCGCATCTTTGGGCATACGCAAGAAGGCTATATGGAATATCTGATTGATAAAGGGGCTCTTTATTTTAAAAAGTTGCCTCTTACAGGGATCGTATGCGGCACAGAAACAGTCCACAAAGGGATGTCCTATGCTCTGCCCCTGCATGCAGAGCCAGTTCATAATACCAAAGAGAGGCTCTCTTTAGGCATGCACCGCTCTCAGGATTGGGAACTTGTCAAAAGACGGATGGATTTACGGGAGATTTTTCCTATTTGGCTCAAACTTGCTGCGTTTATTCCAGAAGAGAAAGTCAAAGAGTTTCCCAATACAGGGACTTTGGCTTTGCTGCATGCTTGCAAAAAAGCGATGACCCAAGGGGAAAAAAATCAGATCGTTCCCTTATTTGCCAACGTTTTTCAAACCTCTTTTCAAGGGATTTTAGCACCACGGCTCTCTGATGAACTTTTTTTAGGCATCGCGCCAGAAAATCGCTCTGATTTGTCTCCGCTTTTAATGCTCCATCAGGGCGCTGCACTCATCCGCTCTCTTTTTTTTCAAGAAGAGGGAGATACCATTTCCTTTCTTCCTATTCTTCCACCTGAATTCCATAGCGGCCGTTTTCTAATGGGCGATGAGATCGCTTTTGAATGGTCAAAGAAACTAATTAAAAAAATCATTTTGAAAAGTCGCTCTGATCGCGAAGTGCGCCTAAAGCTGCAAAAACCGATCCAATCGTTTCGTGTTAGATATTCTTTAAAAGATCGGGGTAAAAAAATCTTTAAAGATCAGCCTATTTTATTAAAAGCAGATCAAATGATTTATTGTGATCGTTTTGAGAAGTAAGATTGAAATTTGCTAATATTTTTCCTTGTAAGCATCAGTAGTAGTGGCCCTAAAGAAAAAAGGGCGACGCCGCTCAGCAATAACATCACATAAAGCGAAACATTTTTGATCGGGATCTGCTCGGGTGGGAAAAATCCAATTATAATTGCAAAAAATGCACTTATAAAACCAGTTGCACAAACAAGAAAAATCCCTATCTTGCCTCCAGGGATTTTAAAGGGTCGTTCGATGTCTGGTTTTTTCAAGCGCAACACAAATGCTGCAGCAAATAATAGTAAATACATCATCAGATAAAGAATTGAAAGAATGGCAGTTAGTGCCCATAAACCTTCATTAAATGAAGGAAAAAGCATAAAGACAAATGCCAAAGCCGACACAAGGCAGGCTTGAAAAAGGAGCAGCGCGATTGGCATGCCTTGGGCGTTAGTTTTTCTGCAAATAGCTGGCAAATCGCCTTCTTGCGCAGCTGCTAAAAGCGCTTTAGTTGGTCCTGCGACCCAAGTGCTAACAGAAGAGAGCGCGCCAATTGTGATGCATATCGCTAAATAGGGGGTCAAATAGTCTAAATGGAACGAGTGGAGAAAAATCATAATCGCCTGCAGCGAACCGGCTACTAAATTCATCTCTTTTTGGGGCACTGCAATTGCAATCGAAAGGATCCCGGGAATGGAAAGGGCCAAGATAATCAGCGCTGAAAATAGAATGGCTTTTGGATAATCTTTTTTGGGATTTTGCACATCTTTGGCATGGACGGCAGACATTTCTATCCCCGCAAGGCTGAGCATCACCCCGGCAAAAAGCGCTAGATGGTTAAATGAACTCATATCAGGAAAAAAGCTGCTGCTTTCAATTTGAGCAGGGTGTCCCGTAAAGAGCCAAATCGCGCCTAAAACAATAATAAAAATCCCTGGAAGAAAAGTCCCAAGCAGCATGCCTAAGCTACTAATCCATCCGGAAACACGCATCCCTTTTAGATTCAAAAAGGTAATCGTCCAAAATAGAACCAGGATTGTAGAGCAGGTATAAAGTTTACTTTCTGCAAGAGCAGGATTAAAAATGTAGGCAGTTGTGATGGCGACAAAAGAAAGAATCGTGGGATACCAGACAATATTTTGAATAAAAAGCAGCCATGCGGACAAAAATCCAAGGCGGTTTCCAAAGGCTTCTTTAACCCAAAAAAATACGCCGCCCAATTGGGGAAATGTAGAGGCAAGTTCTGCAGAGACTAAGGCTGATGGGATAAAAAAGATCAGTGTGGCCAAAAGAATAAAAAATATAGATGAAAAGCCATATTCAGCAGCCACCGGCCAGTTTTTAATGCTGCCAATGGTGGCCACATTGATCATTGTCAGCATAAAGACGGAAAGTGGTTTAGGAATTTCTTGTATTTTCATATAAGGAGGAGAAGCATAGGCAAAAAGTATGGCTTGGTCAATGGAAAAGGAAGCAACTGATACTCTTTTTTCTCACGATCCTCACCGCTTTTTGGGACTCCATCCTTTGGATGAAAAAAGTAAAGTGATCCGCCTATGGCGGCCCGGGGCAACAAGTTGCCATGTAGAGCTATTGGGCGAAAGTGTGGAAGCAAAACAGGTCCATCCAACAGGGCTTTTTGAACTTGTTGTTCCTTTAAATACAACGGCCCTTGATTATCGTGTTTACTATCCTAATCATCTTTTGACCCATGATCCTTATGCTTTTTTGCCTACATTGGGTGAGGTTGATTGTTATCTTTTTTCGCGGGGGGTGCATTACAAACTCTACGAGATTCTAGGTGCACACCTTATCACTCATTTTGGGGTTAAAGGGGTAAAATTTGCTATTTGGGCTCCTAATGCAAAGCGTATCTCTCTTGTAGCCGATTTTAACCAGTGGAATGGCAATTATCTGCCCATGCGCTCGCTGGGGGCTTCAGGAATTTGGGAGATTTTTGTCCCGGGGCTTACTCAAGGAGAAAAATATAAATTTGAAGTCTTCATGCAAACAGGGGAAAGAAAAATCAAATCCGACCCTTATGCCTATTTTCATGAGTTAAGACCAAAAACAGCCTCTATTGTCTATGATGTCAATCGATTTATTTGGACAGATAGCCATTGGATGGAAAAAAGAGCGCCCTGCCAAAAAGGCAAGACCGCTTTATGCATCTATGAGGTCCATTTAGGTTCTTGGCAAAAAGATGAGCAGGGCCATTTTTTAAATTATAGAGAGCTTGCACTAAGGCTTGCGCTGTATTGCAAAGAGATGGGATTTACCCATGTAGAACTGATGCCGATTATGGAACATCCCTTAGATCAGTCTTGGGGATATCAAGTGACCGGCTATTTTGCAGCCACAAGCCGCTATGGGACGCCAGAAGATTTTCAGTTTTTTGTTAACCATTTGCATGAGCAAGGAATTGGAATCATTATAGATTGGGTGCCTGCTCATTTTCCCAGTGATGATTTTTCTTTATCCCAATTTGATGGCACTTACCTATATGAGCATGAAGATCCAAAAAAAGGCTTTCATCCCCATTGGGAAACGCTGATTTTTAATTATGGCAGAGCCGAGGTGGCTAATTTTCTCATTGCAAGTGCCCTTTTTTGGCTTGAAAAAATGCATATTGATGGACTGCGTGTCGATGCCGTGGCTTCAATGATCTATTTAGATTATGGCAGAAAAGCAGGAGAGTGGATTCCCAATCGCTTTGGCGGCAACATCAATTTAGAGGCCATTGAGTTTATAAAACATTTAAACTCTATTGTCCATGAGAAGGTGCCTAGTGCGATGATGTTTGCAGAAGAATCAACAGCTTATGAGGGCATTACACGTTCTTTAGAATGGGGTGGACTTGGCTTTGATTTTAAATGGAATATGGGATGGATGAATGATACCTTACGCTATTTTTCTACTGACCCATTATTCCGCTGCTATCATCAGCAGCTTTTAACCTTTGTGATGATCTATGCTTTTTCAGAACGATTTGTGCTTGTGCTTTCACATGATGAGGTGGTCCATGGCAAAGCCAGTTTGCTTTCTAAAATGCCGGGCAATAACTGGCAGAAATTTGCTGGCATGCGACTTCTCTATGGCTATTTGATGTGCCAGCCTGGAAAAAAACTCCTTTTTATGGGCGGAGAATTTGGAAGCTGGAATGAATGGAGTCCTAATGAGCCATTGCAATGGTACCTAACCCAATTTGATGAGCATCGAAAACTCAAACGATGCATCCAGGAGCTAAACCATTTCTATTTACAAAGATCAGCGCTTTGGCAGTGGGATTTTGAACAGAACAGCTTTGAATGGGTTGATTTTTCCGATACTAAAAATTCAGTGATTAGCTACTTAAGAAAAAGTGAAAATCAGATTTTGCTCTGTATCCATAATTTTACCCCTGCTTACTTTGAAAGTTATAAAATTGCACTGCGTAATGTCACCCATATCAAAGAGGTTTTCAATACCGATCGAGTAGAGTATGGCGGCTCAGGAAAAGCA
>CAYSQP010000063.1:0-5221 GCA_964433285.1 uncultured bacterium
ATAGAGCGGTCGCCTCCTAAGCGACAGGTCGCGCGTTCAACTCGCGCCGAGGACAATTATCATAGTAAAATTGAGGATAAAACGGTACTTATTAACGTGCCCGTGCCCGTGTGCGTGCCCGTGCCCGATCTTTTTTCTTATTTTTTTGAAACGTATTTATCAATGCCCTTAGCAATGCCCTTGGCTAGTTTTTCTAAATAACCATTTGTTGTGATCAATTTTCGCTCTTCTGCATTGGTCAAAAATCCACCTTCCACCAAAACAGCCGGCATCTCCGTTTCCCTGATCACATGGAAATTGCCCTGTTTGACTCCTCTAGAACTAGCAGCTGTCTGCATAACTAACTGATCCAAAATCGCAGATGCCAGATTTTTTGAAGAGGTTGATCGTTGATCTTTCTGCTTAGATTGATAATAAAATATTTCAATTCCCTTGGCCGCCGCTGCTTTGGAAGAATTAAAATGGATGCTGACAAAAATAGAGGGCTTGCGCTGATTAGCAATATCCACCCTTTTTGGAAGAGGAGTATAAATATCGCGCCAGCGGGTCAAAACCACATGGTAGCCCATCTTTTCTAACTCTTTTTTGACAATTAGCGCGGTGCGCAATGTGAGCTTTTTTTCAAATAACGCTCTAATCTTTGCGCCTTCATCACTTCCGCCATGCCCCGGGTCTAAAATCACTGTGGGCTTGGATTTTTTTGGAATGGTAAGCGTAGCTTTTTTAGCAGGCAGCGGAAAAATAGGCTCTGTATCAAAGACTTTATCTTTGGAAAAAAGAAGCTGGCATACCATTAGAAAAATAACTGCTATGTACTGCATTTGTCTTCACAAATTTGTTGTGCAATCTTGCCATCATCAAAATCGATGGTTTGATGGGCAAAAATCTGGTAAGGTTCATGCCCTTTTCCTGCAATTAAAATCAAGTCTTTCGAAGAGGCCATCTCAATGGCTTTTTTGATCGCCTCTTTCCGATCCAGCTCCAAAAAGCGATTACGCACAGAAGGCATCCCCTCGAATATCTCTTTTGCAATCTCCATCGGATCTTCCTGGCGCGGATTATCGCTTGTCACAATGACAATATCGGAAAACTCATGGGCGATCTCTCCCATCTTTTTTCGTTTTCCACGGTCGCGATTCCCCCCACATCCAAACACGGTGATAATCTTTCCTTTTTTAATTTCGCGCAAAGTCATCAGCACATTCTGCAAAGCATCGCTTTTATGGGCATAATCGACAAAAATATTGAGCCCTAAGCTGTTTTTAATTTTTTGCATCCGCCCAGGCGTTCCCTTAAAACCGCTTAAATAGTCAACACAACTTTCTAAAGGAATAGAAAATGTGAGTCCCATGGCAATCGCTCCAAGTAGATTGTACACATTAAACTTTCCAATTAAATAAGACCGCATCGAGATGCTTTTCCCTTCTGCATGTACAGTAAATTGCATCCCTTTTTCAGAAAGCTCGATATGGGTTGCGGTCACAGAGCCATTATGGAGCCCATAACTGATTTTTTTTGCTTTGCACCCTTTTTCCATTGCGGCAGTGTAAGGATCATCGGTATTAAAAACAGCCCATGCATCTTCTTTTAAATTTAGAAACAATGTGTGCTTAGCTAGTGCGTACTGCTCCATTGTTTTGTGATAATCAAGATGCTCAGGGGTCAAATTAGTAAATAAAGCACGCTGAAAATCGATTTCTTTCACACGATTTTGATCAAGCGCATGGGAGCTAACTTCCATCACCGCTGCCTGATTCCCACAATGGACCATTTCGCGCAGCAATTTTTGGTTTGTGATCACATCAGGTGTTGTTAAAGTGGGGGTAAAATGGTTTTTGCCAACAATCCATTCTACTGTGCCGATCAGTCCTGTTTTTTTTTCTGTTTTTTCCAATAGCTGCCGGATCAGATAGCCACAAGTGGTTTTTCCGCTTGTCCCGGTGATTCCAATCAATGTTAGCTCCTTGGATGGATTGTGATAATATTCAGCAGCTAAAGCAGCTTCCATACAAATCACATCAGAGCTTATGATTTGTACTGCATCTAAAAAAGGATCATATAAATCGGTCAGTACAGCGGATGCACCGGCAGCTGCTGCTTCCTGGATAAATTTAGCGCCATCTAGATAGGTACCTTTTTTAGCCACAAAAAGATTGCCAGGAGCCACCATTTTTGAATGGCTGCAGATCCCTGTGATTTCAATCTCTTTGGACCCTTTGACGACAACATCAGGAAAATTTTTTAATAGCCGCTTTAATTTCATCGATTCCAAGTTTCATACAAAGTTTTAAGCTCTTTGACCTCTTTGGCAAAATCTTTTTTTTCCTGATCATCAGGCGTCACACCTAAATATTCTAATGTACGTTTCCCAATGGCTGAGAAAGCAGGCGCTGCGCACACTCCCCCCATCTGGTTTTTTCCTACCCCTGGAATATAGCCAAATTCTGGCTCATCAATGGCTACAAGGAGCACAAAGCGGGCATTTTTGGCAGGAGCAAAACCAACAAATGTGGAAATATGATTTTTTTTCGAGTAGCTGCCATTGACAATCTTTTCCGATGTTCCCGTTTTGCCAGCTTCCGTGTACTCTTCAATATCGGCGCGCGTCGCAGTTCCCCCTATTTTAGTGGTGTATTTCATAGTTTTAATCATTTCGTCGGCAACTTGAGGTTCAAGCACTCTTTTAAACTGTTTAAAGCGACTGCTATTATCCAGCAGCAGCTCTTTTTTGCCATCATGAGATGTTCTTATAATTTTTTTTACAAGCGTTGGCTCTACATCATAGCCGCCATTGGCAATCAGTGCAAAATTTCTCACCATCTGCAGGCTATTGGCTAAAATGTTGTGGCCCATGGCAATCACATAGGGAGTGGGTTTTGCCCATTGCATCGTACCATTGGGATTTAATTTTCCTGGCAGGGGCAAAAGTCCAGGGCTTTCCGAAGGCAGCTCAATATTGGTCTTTAGTCCAAACCGGAACACATTTTGCAAGATATTGCGCAGCCACTCCACTCCCATGGCTTCAATCACACGATGCATGATTTTGGCCATGTAAACATTAGACGATTTCTGCAGTCCCATATACATGTTGAGATAGGCATGGTTTTTAAGATCTTTAATTGGCTTACTCCTACCGGGAAAATATGAGGGTAAAGTGGCGATTTTTTCTGCCGGTGAAAAAACAGGTTTTTTGCCCTGTTTTTTCAGCTCTTCATTGGCCATTAAGCCAATAGTGAGAATCAAAGGTTTAATAATCGACCCAGGCTCATAAGGGTCTGTTACTGCTTTGACTTTGGTGTCTTCTAACTGTTTGGCATGATTAAAAAATTCTCGGTAATGGGCAGGATGGAAAAATGGGTATTGAGCAAGCGCTAAAATCTCGCCTGTGCGCGGCTCCATCATAACCGCCCATCCACCCTTGGCTTTTGCTGTTTTCACAGCTTTTGCAAGCTCTTCTTCGGCAATGGCCTGAATACAATGGTTGACCGTAAGGAACACATCGGCGCCATCTTCTGGATATTTCAAAATAGCGCCTGAATCCATGGAATGGCGCGGCGAGCGGTAATAAAGGCATTTGCCCATTTTTCCTTTTAAATACTGATTAAAAATCAGCTCTAAGCCGCCTGTAGGAATCCCCTGTTCTGTTTTTTCTTCTTTATCCTCACGTACTGTATGGAGTACCTGTCCGAGCAGAGAACCAAAAGGGTAGGAGCGCTGGTAATCTTCTACAAAATAGAGTGCGTTACGAGCAATTTTTTCTTTTTTTGCAAGAGGAAGCCACCAATTTTGCACCTTTTCTTTCACGTGTGGATCAAGCCATTTTGCTAATTTGACCGACTTTTTTTTCTTTTGAAATTGCAGCTTCATTTTTTCTTGCTGCTGTTTAGTCACAGGAAGCATCGCAGCAAGCTGCTTGCACATCTCCCCTTTCCATTTGTCTGGAATGGCAGAAGGGTCAAGATGCAAATGGAACTTTGGCACATCGATGACAAGAGGTTGCAGCTGGTCTGGATGGCCCTGTTTAATGGACGTATTAGAATAAAAAAGCCCTCTTTTAAAAGGCATATTGACTCTAAGCTCATGTTGTGCAAGAGCCTTTTTTGTCCATTTTTCATGTTCCAAAATCTGGATTTTAAAAAACTGGCCGATCAAAAGGCAGAAAAGCAGCAGAACGAAAAAGGCAATCCCTATTAATTTTTTAAACTTTGCAATAGGAAGCGAGAGCATGAAACTTTTTTAAGGCTTTGCGCCTAAAGTGATTCTGGGTTGTTTAACTTGGAAAATCTTTTCTTGATGGGGTTGTGCTAATTGCATAGCAACCCCTTCTTTAAGATGCACCACTTGAGAGAGTAGTGGATGTTTAAGATGGTCTAAACCATTCTGCGCTGCAAGCTGAATCAGGTGGAGCGGGTTTTCAAATGCGTCGATTTCATATTGAAGACGAATCGTGTCCTCTTCAATCGTTCTAATCTCTTGTGCCAGTTGTGGGATATAGATGCGCTGGACAGTAAGCCTATTTTGCATGTCAATATAAGAGTAAAGAGAAACCCCAAGTACAAGAATACAGAAAAAAACTTTGAGCGCGAGGGCAGTTTTCATAATTTTTCAGCAAATCTCAATTTAGCGCTACGTGAACGGGGATTAAATCTTCTCTCTTCATCGCTTGCACCATGCGGCTTTTTGGTCATCAGCTGTAAAAGAGGCGCTGTAAAAGGACCCTTTTCTCTTTTGCTTGGTATTCGAGAAGCCTCTTTAAATACCGCTTTGACAATGCTATCCTCTAAGCGATGGAAACTGATCACTCCGATTCTTCCATGAGAGCGCAACCAATCGATCGCTTTGGGCAGCACTGTTCTCACAGAATCTAGCTCTTGGTTAACACAGATACGAAGTGCTTGGAAAATCAAAGTGGCAGGATGCAGATGCTTTTTTGCCCTGCCAATGGCATTTACAATAATATCTGCAAGCTGTTTAGTTGTTTCAATGGGCGATTTGTGGCGTGCTTCGACAATGGCTTTTGCCGCCCTTCTCCAACTCGGCTCTTCCCCATACTCCTTGAAAATCTTGCCCATCTCTTCTTCACTCCAGCGATTGACCACTTCTTTGGCAGAAAGCGGCATAGAAGGATCCATCCGCATATCGAGTGGTCCTTCCTTTGAAAAACTAAATCCTTTTTCACCTTGATCAAATTGCATAGATGAGACTCCTAAATCAAAAAAAA
>CAYSQP010000064.1:0-5185 GCA_964433285.1 uncultured bacterium
TTAATGTAATTATTAATTAAATTTATTGTCATAATTAATAATTATATCAAAAAAAATTTTATTTTTTCAATAAATTTTTAGTTTGTTTTTTAAGTTTTGAGTTATAGAGAGTGATTCTATAACTCATCTTGAGTTAAAGATTTGATTTTTAGAAGGTTAAACCAGCGCTTTTTTAATATAGCCCTGTTTAAGTTCTGCAAAATAGACAATCCCGAGACCTATAGAAACCACAGCGGTTGAAGATAAGATAACCCACGAGATAGGTTCACCTAAGAAGATCCAGCCGCTAAAAGAGGCAAAAATCGGGCTTAAAAGGCCGACAAAGGAGAGAAATGTAGCTGTGAATCGCTTGAGCATCAGGCCATAGAGATTATAGCAGAGGACATTATAGAGCAGTGTCATCCACAAAACCCCTTGCGAAAAAGGGCCAATATTATGGCTATCAATAGGAATTGGATGCCAAGATTCAACAAAAAAAGAGTGGACCAAAGCCAAAAGGCCGCCTAAAAGCATGCTACTGCCATTGGCCATAATAGGGGAGATCTCCTGGTCTTTCACAGTGAGCCGCAAGAGAACCCAACCATAAATGGAAAAGAGTGCGGCGCCCACAATGGCAAGTGTCGGTAGTGTGAAAAAACTGCCTATATGAAAAACATCTTCTGAGCCTGTTTGCGTCATAATCACAGGGATAAAGCCTAGAAATCCAATGGCCATCCCGATCCATTTGCGCAAATTCATTTTTTCTTTGAAATGGAAGTAGGAAAAGAGGGCAGCAAAAAAAGGAGAGAGGCTGTAAATAAAACAGGTTTTTGCAGAAGAAAGATACTGAAGCCCCCAAAATTCTAAGACGTTAGTCAAATAAATGCTAAAAATAGATAGAAAACAGATCGAGATCCACTGCTTTTTTTGAAGTTGGAATGAGGAGCGTTTGAAAAGCGCTAAATAGCCCAAAAGCAATAGGCCTCCTAGCAGCATCCGGGAAGCTGTTAAAAAAATAGGAGGGGAATAGGCAAGCACTGTTTTGCCAAACGAAAAAACCGTTGACCAGACAGCGTACATAATCACAACTAAAGAAATTGCCATAAGTGACAAGAAGCATATCAGGCAATTTGCCTGTGCGTCAAGCCGTAAAAACTAAACAAAAAAATTAACTATTATGTTAGGTGTAAAGCAATATGCATAAAGAAATTAAAAGAATTGCTGTCACTGGCGGGGCGGGCCAGATTGCCTATAGCCTTCTTTTTCGGATTGCAGCAGGCGAGCTTTTAGGACAAAACCAGCCCATTGCGCTCCATATTTTGGAGGTTCCGCAGGTATTGGAATCTTTAAAAGGGGTGGCTATGGAACTGGAGGATTGTGCTTTTCCACTTTTAAAAGAAATCAACATCGGCAGCGATCCATATACCATTTTTGAAGGGGTCCATTATGCGCTACTGATTGGTGCTAAGCCAAGGGGCCCTGGCATGGAGCGCAAAGATCTGCTCATTGACAATGCAAAAATTTTTATTGAGCAAGGAAAAGCAATCAATGAAAAAGCAGCGCGCAATGTGCTTGTCCATGTGGTTGGCAATCCTTGCAATACCAACTGTTTGATTGCCATGCATCATGCTCCTAAGGTTCCGCGCTCCCAATTTTTTGCGATGACACGCCTCGATGAAAACCGCGCCAAGAATATGCTCGCTAAAAAAGCAGATGTGCCAGTAGATACAATCACGCAGATGGCAATTTGGGGAAACCATTCATCCACTCAAGTGCCTGATTTTGTTCATGCGAAAATAAAAGGCAGACCTGCATTAGAGACGATCAAAGATAGACATTGGTTAGAAGGGAAATTTTTTGAAGAGGTACAAAAAAGAGGAGCGGCAGTCATTGCTGCACGGGGAAAATCTTCTGCAGCATCCGCAGCCCATGCCGTCATCGAATCTGTCAAAGCAGTGATCCATCCAACGGCTAAGGGAGATTGGTTTTCTGTTGCACTGCTGTCCAATCAGAATCCTTACGGAGTCAAAGAGGATCTGATTTTTTCTTTCCCTTGTATTTCTAAAGGGGAAGGAAAAATTGAAATTGTTAAAGGATTGGATTTAGATTCTTTTTTGAAAGCAAAGATTCAATTAACAGAAAAAGAGCTTTTGGAAGAAAAAGAGGCTGTAAAGCAGTTAATCAATGGCTGAAATTTTATTTCAAATCACAGAAGAAAATCTTGAGACAGGGCTGCGCGGCTATCCTGTCGGTTACTGTCCAACCTCTTTTGTCGATCCGCAAAAAGGACTTTTTTACTGTGGCAAGCCTGTTAAAGAGCTAGCTTATCGTCTGCCGCAAGAGGTGATCTATCTGCTTTACTATGGAAAAGAGGGAACAAAAAGCGAAGTAGACCATTTTTTCAAGGATCTTAAAAAACGATCCTTTTGTTCTAAAGAGACACTTGAAGCAATCATGCGCCTTCCACGTTCTGGCCCCCCTATGAAGCTTTTTTGCGCAGCCCTTTTAATTGCTGGCATGTTAGAGGGGAAAAATGATTATAAAGAAGACTGTTTGAATGTGATTGCCAAAATGCCGCAGCTTGTTGCCGCTGTGATTAACCATCATGCAGGTCTTGGTATGACGCCTCATCCTAATCCTGATTTAGGCTACATGGAAAATTTTATCCAGATGGTTAATGTGCCAAAAAAAGATGGCCATCTGACAACAGCACTGAAACTTTTTAATATCTTGCACTATGATCATGGCGGAGGCAATTTATCCACATTTGTAGGAAAAGCAGTGGCTTCCGGACTTGAAGATATGTATGGTTCTTTATCAGCTGCTATGGCAGCGCTTGCTGGACCAAGGCATGGAAGAGCCAATCAAGACTGCTTAGAATTTGTGCAGGAAGTATTAGCGGAGTTAGGAGAAAAAGCAACTGTCCAAGATGTCGAGGCGCTCATCCGAAAAAGATTAGCAAGTAATAAACTTGTGTTTGGATTTGGTCATGCTGTACTACGAGTGGAAGATCCCAGGGCCATTGTCCAATATGATTTTGTCAAAAAAAATTATCCCCACCATCCGCTTGTAAAAACAGCTCTTTTAATCCGAGAAGCAGGCATTAAAGTGTTATCAGAAAATCCAAAAATTTCTGATCCCTACCCCAATGTGGATGCGATTTCAGGATCGATGTTGATTGCATCAGGATTTGATTATCCTGATTATTATACAGTTCTTTTTGGCCTTTCCCGTTGCGTTGGGATTGCGATCCAAATTGTGTATGAGCGGTGCGAAGCCCGAGGGGGAAAGGGAACCCCTATTGTTCGTCCTCGCTACTTATACAAACCAAGATAAGAAAAACGTGCCCGTGCCCGGCTAATTAGAAAGATAAGATTGGGAAGAAGATCGGGCACGGGCACGCACACGGGCACGTCAAGAGGGGGGGTATGCAACCACACCCTGACAAAGCCATTAGAAATCAAAGATTTAGCGTTTATTTCAATTTTATTCGATATATGTTACAATGTCTTTATTATCGCTATAATAATTATATTCTATAAAGAAGGTATAAAATGGCAAATCCTATCAGTAATGCACCCAAAAGCTCTGTCCAGCAATCTACAGGCCTTATTTGGGAAATTCCTGATCTGTTAGAACATATTAGTTCTTTTCTTACTATCAAAGAGTTTGCCCAGTTACAACGAGTTTCAAAACAATCAGAACAAGTAAAAAAGATAGCACTGAGTCTATACAATAGCCAGCTTGAGAAGTTAACGGTAGAAAAACAGTCAGACTTTATTTTCAGAGTCATAAGATTTATAAGAAATTCTGAAGAAAGTGTTGCTGTTCCAATTTTTCGCTGTGTTACTCAGTTTTCTTCCCGTAATATTTTAAATGAGGATTTGCCTTTTTTGCGTCCAATCTGTCCTAACATAAAGCATCTTAAACTTTGTAATCCAATTGATAATGCTGGACTTGCACATCTTAAAGGCATGCGCCTTCAAAAGCTACGTCTTTGGGGAACTCAAATTACAGATGCTGGGCTTGCCCATCTTAGAGGAATGCCCCTTCAAACGCTTGATCTTAGTGGTACTCAAGTTACAGATGCTGGGCTTGAACATCTTAGAGATATGCCTCTTCAAACGCTTCATCTTAGTGGTACTCAAGTTACAGATGCTGGGCTTGTCCATCTTAGAAGCATGCCCCTTCAAGAGCTTGATCTTAGTGGTACTCAAGTTACAGATGCTGGGCTTGCACATCTTCCAGATACTCTTCAAGAGCTTGCTCTTACTAATACTGCAGTTACAGATGCTGGGCTTGCAGCACATCTTAGAGGCAAGCGCCTTCAAACACTTGATCTTGATGGCACTGCAGTTACAGATGCTGGGCTTGAACATCTTAGAGAAATGCCTCTTCAAGTGCTTGGTCTTATTCATACTGCAGTTACAGATGATGGGCTTAGAAGAGCGAACTTGCAAATTCCTAACATTTTTCGCTAGGAATTATTCTATAACCCCACCGCCGAGGCAGATTTCACCATCATAGAATACAATCGATTGGCCAGATGTCACTGCTCTTTGGGGGATAGGAAAGGAGACATAAAGACGATCATTCTCTATTTTCTCAATTAAGCAATCCTGATCCGCTTGCCGGTAACGAATCTTGGCTTTGCACGTAAAAGGAAATTCTGGAGCGTCTGCTATCCAAGAGAGATTGCACGCTGTTAAATGGCTGGAATAGAGCGCTGGATGATCGCTGCCTTGTTCGACTATGACAACATTGCGCGCGATATCTTTTTTCACTACAAACCAGGCATCCCCAGGCCCGCCAATGCCAATCCCTTTTCTTTGCCCAATGGTATAATAGGCAGCCCCTTCATGCTCACCCACTATTTCTCCCTGAAGATTTTCAAAATTTCCCTTCTGATAAGGGATATAGCGGCTCACAAACTGCTTGAAATCCCGTTTGCCAATAAAACAGATGCCAGTGCTATCTTTTTTATCGTGGGTCGAAAGCCCTAACTGTTTTGCAATCGCCCTCACTTCTGTTTTTTCAAGGCCGCCCACAGGGAAAAGTACCTTTTGCAAAATTTTTTGTGTAAGAGTGTAAAGAAAATAACTTTGGTCTTTGCTCGCATCTTTGCCTTTTAGCAGATTGTAATGACAATCTATTTGTGCATAGTGGCCAGTGGCTAGAAAATCGGCGCCGAGTTGAACTGCTTTAT
>CAYSQP010000065.1:0-5159 GCA_964433285.1 uncultured bacterium
GTTATCTTTTTCCTTTTCCTTTGGCGATGGCTTATGTGCTTTTTTCAGAAACTGTCGGTGCTTATCTTTTTTTCAAGATCATCGAAGGGACCTTTGCACCTGCAAAAAAATCTTTTCTGAAAAAGATGAGTGAAAAGTTTCGTTTCCATGCAGCCAGCTATCTACTCTTTTTAAGATGGTCGCATATCATTCCATTTACCATCATTAATAGCCTTGCCGCTTACTTTCGCGTGCGCACATGGACATTTTTATGGACTGCTTGTATTGGCGTGATTCCTCTGACCTATTTACTTGTAGAAGAAGGCCACGGCCTTGCCAAGACATTTATAGAGGAGCAGCCTTTTACGTTGGCCAGTATAATTAATATCCGTGTTGAGATTGCTTTTTTTGTATTTGCTCTACTCGCACTAGTTCCTCTTGCTTATCAGCATTGGAAAAGGCGTTAATCAGCCACTTTCATATTATGATAGACAGCGTCCACATCATCTAAATTCTCTAGCCAGTCAATCAGCTCAAAGTTTGCTTTTGCATCTTCCTCCGAACATTCCAGATAGTTTTTGGGGATCATTTCAAGATCGGCCGCTTCAATTAGATAACCTAAAGAAGAGAGCTTTTCTTTGACCTGATATAGCTCTTCAGGGGCCGTTGTGATAATAAAAAGATCGCCTGCCGCTTCAAAATCTTCTGCACCGGCCTCTGTAGCTGCTAAAAATAGCTCCTCTTCAATCCCATTTTTCTTAAGCACCTGGATAATCCCCTTGCGCTCGAAATTGAATGCAACTGCGCCAGGACTGGCAATCGTGCCCCCTTTTTTGTTAATGGCAATGCGCATATCAGAGGCGGTTCTATTTTTATTATCAGTTAACGCCTCTACAATAATGCCTACACCGCCATGGCCATAGATTTCATAGGATGCTTCTGTATAATCTGCTTGATCAGGGCTGGATGCTTTTTTGATATTGCGCTGTACATTTTCATTCGGCAAATTAGCTGCTTTTGCTTTTTGCAGCGCAAGGCGCAATCTGGTGTTAGATTTTGGATCTGCTCCACCTAATCTGACAGCGCTGATGATCTCTTTTGTGATCCGAGAAAAAAGCTTGCCCTTAAGCTTATCTGCTCTTTCCTTACGATATTTAATGTTTGCCCATTTGCTATGGCCTGCCATTATTAAAGACTCCTTTGCATGTAAATTTTACCTACATAATGGCCATCTTCTTTAATAAAATGTTTCTGGATGCCAAATTCTTTAAACCCAAGTCGCTGATATAGCCGAATGGCAGGATTATGCTCATAGACTTCTAAATGGAGTAGCTCGATATGGAATTTCTCTTTGGCCAGCTTCATTAAATCTTCGATAAGTGCGGTGCCAACGCCTTTGTTGCGGAATTTTTCATCCACAACAATGGAAAGCAGGCATTGATGGGCCAATTTTTTGTAGGGCACGATATTTAAATTGGCAATTCCACAAGGTATTCCTTCCCACTCTGCTGTTAACCCTGCTTGGATTTTTGAATAACTAATCCAGTTTTTGACCGCATCCTCTACTTCACGGACGTCATACATTGGAAAATATTTCAACACTTCGGGCTGCAAAAGCCATTGTGTCAAATAGGGGGCATCTTCCTCGACCATATAACGGATAGTAATCTCAGATTTTCGGTTCATAGATCGCGCTCCATCAAAATGCGGGCAAGGGAGCTGCCATTTTCTTCTTTCACATAATGCTCCTGCCTTGCAAATTCTCTAAAATTGAACTTTTGAAGCATCAGCAACATCGGATTGCCTTCAAACACTTCAATGTGCACCAGTTCCAAACGGAAGTAACTTTTTGCCAGATGCATCAAATTTTTTAAGATGGAGCTACCCACTCCACGCCTTTGGAATTTAGGATCAACAATGATTTTAAAAATACAATGATGTGCCACCTTGCGATAAGGCATTAAAAAGAGGGTGCCAATGCCGCAGGGAACATTATTAAATGTGGCAGTTAAGCTGGAATTGAACCGGCTAAAACCGATCCAGACACGGAGTGCATCTTCAACTTCTTTTTCTGTAGACATGGGGAAAAAATGGAGCATCCCAGGGGAATTTAACCAATCCCTTAAGTAAGGGGTATCCATCAAGTTGGTATAACGGATATCATACCCTGGAAGATCTGTGATCAGACTCACGATTAATTTTCCTTTAAAAATGCCACGATTAACTTTCCTTTAAAAATGCATGGATAAATTCATCTAAAAGCTCTCCATCCATCATCGCTTGAATATTGCCAACCTGATAATCAGTACGTGTATCTTTGACAAGCGTATAAGGCTGGAAAATATAGTTGCGGATCTGGCTTCCCCAAGCAATCTCCATTTTCTCACCACCCATCTCTCTAATTTTACTTTCCCGTTCCATATACTCTTTTTCATAAAGCTTGGCCCGTAAAAGTTTCATGCACGTTTCTCGATTTTGCAATTGGCTTCTTTCGCTTTGGCAAGAGACAATAATCCCTGTTGGAAGGTGGGTAATGCGCACGGCTGAATCGGTTTTATTGACATGCTGACCACCGGCGCCTGAGGCACGATAAGTGTCGATACGGATCTGATCAGGTCTTATTTCAATCTGGATATCTTCATCAATTTCAGGGGTGACATCAACGGAAGCAAAACTGGTGTGCCTGCGCGCATTGCTATCAAAAGGCGAGATTCTTACAAGACGATGCACACCCTGCTCTGCTTTGCAATACCCATAGGCAAAAGGACCTTCAATTCTTAAAGTGATGCTTTTAATACCGGCCACTTCGCCATCGACCGAATCTAAAGTCTCGACTTTCCACCCTCTTTTTGCTGCCCATCTCTGGTACATGCGCGACAACATGAGCGCCCAATCACACGCCTCCGTTCCACCTGCTCCTGAATTAATGCTTAAATAACAGTTTTTATGGTCAAGCTCTCCGGAAAGCATTTTGCGCACTTCAAGCTCTTCAACTCTTTTGTTGACCTGTGCAAGCTCTGCCAGTAGCTCTTGATAAAATTGAGGCTCTTTCTGCTCGTCAACTTCAGGGAAAAGGGTTTTTAGATTTTCAAAGCGCTCTTTTAGCTCTTTATAAGGGACAACCCAGAGCTTGATCTGATTGCATTCGGCAATGACTCTTTGCGCCGCTTGATGATCTTCCCAAAAATCGGAAGCTTCCATAAGCTTTTGAAGTTCATTTAAACGGTTTTCTTTTTTGGCAAGGTCAAAGATACCTCTGCATATGGAGGAGCCGCCTTTCAATATCTTTAATCTGATCTTCTATTTGTGGATTCATAATGAACCTATCTCAATAAAATATGAAACATGCTTTTCGAATCTTTTTTCATATATTTCAAAACCGTTTCTTGCTCTACTTATTTTAAGTATGTGCTGCGAAACGGTTTTGAAATCTAGGAAAAAACCTTTCAAAAATCAAGGTTTCATTTTATTGAGATAGATTCATAGGCTATATTTAGCTGTATCTTGGCCCCGCTTGTCAACAAAAAAAATCCTTGCTCTTGCCTTTACAATATTCACAATTTTGTTATACTGATTCCGTTTTCGAAATGAAGGGCAGAGGAAAATCGAAATTTTTCTTATAGGTCCCTTCAACGTCAAAAAAATTGTGAGGAGGTAATTCATGAGCGCTGTACATATGCCACAAATCAATAGGAGTTTTATTGGCGGACTTTCTGAGTCTGTTAAGAATTCAACTATTGGAAAAGGAGCATCAAACCTTATCAGCAAAATTTGCAATTTAGTAGCGACAATCTTAAGAGGCTTGAGAGATATTGTTGCGAATCATGGTGGAAGTAAAGTGTATAATTTTGTTTCAAATCACAAACAGTCTTCTGCGCTTGTAGCCACTGGACTTGTTGCTGGTGCACTTTATTTGGCTTTTGCTCCTCAGCCAAAACAAAAACCTAAACCAGATGAACATAAAGGCAGCTAGCACTATTTAAATACAGCGGGTGTATTAGCCCGCTGTTTTGACTTTTAGAACAATTGACTCTTTATTTACTGCGTATTCCCACTGCCAGCTGGGTTTTTCTAAGTCTGTTTTAATGAATTTTAATTCGCCTGCTTCTCTGACTGCCGTGACTTTTGTCTGATCGGCAACTTCAATCAGCAGATTTCCATCTAAAGTGACATTTTCTGCATAGAACTCTCCACTTCCGTGGATCAAGATGCGGCACTCTTCTTTTCTTGAGATATCATTTTTCCAGTAACAATTGGCTGCCTCTTTATGAATCCCTAAATTGCGCACTTTCACATTTTTTAATGTACACTTTCCAGCTAAGTGAGAGTAACTATTCTGATGGCCCATAAGCGCTTTTGCTTCGATGATTAAACTGCCATCCAAATCCAGTTTTTTCACTTCGATGTCAGCAATTTCAAGCTGCCATTCGCTGCCAATGCTCATACGCCCTTGCTGGATTTTTTGCGCAATAATGGAATAGAGAGGGCCAAGAGCAGGATGATAAAGAAAAATAAATGAGGGCCCATATAAGAAAAAATGGAGCGTATCGCTCACCTCTGGCACTTCAAATTGGCACTTTCCAACAAGCAGCTCCCGCGCATTTTTAAGAATATCTAAGTAGCAGCCTTCAGGGGTCTCATTCAAAGATGAGCCATACACAAATTCTCGTTTGATAGGCGAAATTGTCTTGCTTCGTTGATTGTAGGTTAAAAAGGTCTTTAGCTCTTTTAGTTCGGAGATGGCATCAGAAAGCAGTGGTTTTTCTTTGATTTCCACAAAACAATCCGCAATATTTTGCATTGTTGATTCTAAGCGGACTGCTTCATCCTCTTTGAATTTGCCTGTCTCATCTATAAATTGCATCTTTTTAAGATTGACCAACATTCCAGGGAAAGGATTTTTCTGGATCACTTTTTTAATGGCCTCTAGATCGACAAAAAGCAGATTTGTATTGGAAGAGAATTTGGAAAATTTGCCTTTATCATCGACAGGAAGATCAAAGATCTTAAACTTTTTAAAATCGCAATACTCCACATTTGTCAGCAGATATTCAAATCGTTTCCCCACTTTTCTTTCGATTAAAACATTGATCCCTTCACTTGTCTTTACCTGCCTTGGGCAAGAGGCAAATCCAAGCCATTTATTCTCTTTACATCCAATGCCCGTGAAAGCAAGCAGG
>CAYSQP010000066.1:0-5123 GCA_964433285.1 uncultured bacterium
AAACACCCCCCCATTTTACTGAAGACCCACTAACCAGGGCAGACCCGATTTTTGGTAGGTCCTAGCATTGCGATTAATACAGCTTAAAGGTAAAAAATGGTTATCTGGCACGTGTACATGGGTCGCCATATTGGTTTTGGTCGTCCGTATGCCTTCCACCTGGTTGGACACATTGGGCAAATGGTCAACTGCTTCTGTGATTTCCTGGTCTATGTCTAAAGTAATAATATCCCCCTCACCCAACATGGGTGTGATGCTTAAACTCACTCCAATATCGCGGTATTCAATATTGGCAGTTGTCTGCTGACCCTGCCCTATTGTCTGCACAATTGAACCTGTAAAAGGGATATTATCCCCCACAAAAATAGTTGAATTTTTATTGTCTTGGGTGATGATTTTTTGATTGAGCACAATGGTTGTATCGCCATCGGTCTGGAGGGCTGAAACTAAAGAACCTAAAGAAACAAAACTTTTGCCTTTATGGAAAATCAGATCGCCAATCACTCCTAAATCAAACCCTCTGCCTACAGGGATCTGATTGAGCCCAGTGGGTGGGTTTGTTGGGCTGATGCTAGAGACTGCCTCTGCAAATGGAGGGGCCGTGCCATGGACAGGAAAATTGCCAAATCCAAACCCGATTTTATTGCGATAATTGCCGCCGCCAATCCATTGCAACCCAAATTCCATCGAATTGCGCGCGTCGGTTTCTACAACTAAAACTTCTATAAATACCTGGCGCAGCGGAATATCGAGCGTGCCGATTAAGCCTTTTAAACGATTCAATGTTTCACCATCGCCTGAATAAAGCAGTGAATTTGTGGCTTTAACCCAATGGATGGTCTGAATCGCTTCGATCAATTTTTGAGGATGGTCAGGGCGCGCTCTTAAATCCCCTGCAATTTTCTTGAGAGCTTCTTCAATATCCGACCCTTGATGGTACTTTAATTTGTAAACAAAAAAATCAAGCTCTGAAGAAGATGAGCGGGATCCCATAATTGGCCCTGCAATCAATTTATCAGAGGAAAATTCTTTTGATTCTCGTTCAAGAGGGTAGATCACAAAATAGTTTTCTTCTTCTGAGACTCCAAACCCATGGACACGCAAAGTTTGAATAAGTGCTTTTAAGACTTCTAATGCATTGACCGGTTTTCCAGAAGAAAGACTCACATTGAATTGCAATTCTTCATGATTAAAAATGAAATTGACCTGCGAAATTTTACTCACAAAACGGATCAGCTCAATCATGGAAACATCTTTGAAATCAATGTGATGTTCAGAAGGGGGTTCTGGGACATTTTCATCATCAGCGGCGACACAGATGTGTGAAATGATAAAAATAAAAAAAAGAAGTTTTGTAATCTTTTTGAACATAAAATTAAGCCGAGACACGAACATTTTAAAACGAATGCTTCTTTTTTTGATAGCCATTTTTATTTTGACTTGTCATAATGACAGCGCTACTTATGGAAAAAATAACAATTGATCAGATTGGTATTGAAGCGCACAAACGATATGCCACTGATCAAGCTCTATTAGATCTGTCTTACATCACTGAATCTCAAATGATCTCTCCTCATTTAGAGATCGCTGCAACTTCCCAAATTTACTCTTCTCAATGGGAAGAGCTCTTTGGTATCCATTTAAACAATATCCCGTGGGCTGCCTTTTCCCCTCCTCCTAAGTATAATGCACAGCGCAAACGCTTTTTTGCTCAAACCTTGATCCCTTCCATCTTTTTTTCCGATGAAAAAGAAGATGATGATGAATCGTTTAAAAATTTCATGCATGCACTTGCTTGTCGTAAAATAAAGAAAGATGAAAGCGCTCTTTTAGGTTTAATTGAGTCTATTAAACTTTTAAATTCTCTATTAAAAGAGGTCAATGCAAGGAAGCTACGCTATCAAAAAGGATAATTCTCTGCCTATTTACCTTGTGGGCGCCAAAGGAAAAATGGGAAAAGCCATTGCGGGCTTAAAGCAGTGCCAGATTGTTCCGTCTGCAAAAGAGGCCGGGGTCATTATCGATTTTTCCTCTCCTGAAGGAACCAAAAGCGCTCTTTTCAGCGCATTGCAGCACAAACTTCCCCTTGTGATCGGCACGACAGGTCTTTCGGAAGAGATTAGGGAGCAAATTCAAACAGCCTCTACTTCTATTCCAATCCTTATTTCCCCTAACTTTAGCTTCGGGATTGCCCTGCTTTTAAAAATGATGCCAGAAATTGTAAGGTATATGAAAAAGACATCCTGGAATTGTAAAATTGTAGAATCCCACCATAGGCATAAAAAAGATGCCCCAAGCGGCACTGCTCTAAGGCTTGCAGAAGCGCTTGATTTGAATAAAGGGGAAATTGAGTCTATCCGCACGGGAGAACTTATTGGAGAACATAGGATTTTTTTTAATTTAGAGGGCGAAACAATCGAATTGCGCCATGAAGCGCTCTCCAGGACAGCTTTTGCTAAAGGTGCGCTAATGGCCGCAAATTTTCTCGTCAATAAACCGGCAGGAATCTATACTTCAAGCGATCTACTTTGCTTATCTTAGGACACAATGAAGAGCTTAAAATTTAAAGATTTTTCAATCGAAAAAAATAGTCCTTTAGCTCTTATTGCAGGTCCCTGTGTGATTGAAAGTGAAAAGCTCTCGCTGCAGGTTGCAGAGGCGCTCAAGGAGCTTTGTCTCTCTTTAGACATCAATTTCATTTTTAAATCCAGCTATGACAAGGCCAATCGACTTTCCGTCCATTCTTACCGAGGGCCTGGGCTGATCGAAGGGTTAAAAATCCTTGAAAAAGTAAAAGCTCTTTTTGATGTCCCTGTTTTTACAGATGTCCATACCCCCGAGGAAGCTAAAATTGCAGGCCAAATCTGCGATGTGTTGCAGATCCCAGCCTTTCTCTGCCGCCAAACCGACCTTGTCGTTGCAGCCGGTCAAACAGGAAGGATCATCAATCTGAAAAAAGGCCAATTTATGGCTCCGTGGGATATGAAAAATATCATTGAAAAGGTACTTTCGACTCAAAATGACAATATTCTTTTAACTGACCGCGGCACTTCTTTCGGCTATAACAATCTTGTCACTGATATGCGGGCAATCCCTATTATGCAAAACATGGGCTTCCCTGTCTGTTTTGACGGAGCCCATAGTGTGCAGCTGCCTGGCGGCGGCGGAACAATCTCTGGCGGCCAGCGTGAATTTATTCCGACACTTTGCAAAGCAGCCATTGCTGCAGGGTGTAACTGCATTTACATTGAGACCCACCCTGATCCGCACTCTGCAAAAAGCGACTCCCATTCCCAGTTTCCTTTGGCTGAATTGAAATCACTCCTTGTGCAATTAAATGCGATTTATAAAGTTGTTAATGAGGTTCCATGCTGCAGCGCAAAGCCGCATTAATGAGTTCTGTTTGTGTTGCTGTGCTGACTTTAGTTTGGGGATTCTATTTTTGTATGGTGAGACAAAAAGATGTCGTTTACTATCAAAATCTGATGAAAGAAAAGTCGATTGCCTCATCGAACCCTTCTTATTCCTCTGCCAATCAGCTGCGCAAAGGGGTGCGCAAAGATATCTGGTTTGCTCAAGACGATGATACAAGGCTTCAATACCGCATTGAAAGCACCACTTCTACCTTAACGCTTTTGCCAGTCAAGAATAAGTTCGAAGTGATTGAAACTTTAGGTAAAGTGAAATGTTGGACGCAAGACAAGCTTTATTTTAGTGGGGAAAAGCAAGAACCGATGCAACAAGCGCGCTACTTGGAGGCTTCTGAGGGGGTCTACCACTATGGCTCGCAGCAGTTCAATGCTCAAGGCGTGAGCCTTTCCCTTTTTCATATCCCAGGGCATCATCTTGCCACCCAGTCTCTTGACCTTAAAAAAGCTTTCTTAAGCGGCCTTGCTAAAAGCATCACATTTACAGTTTCTGGCAAAACGCCGCAGTTTCAGGCTGAACAGTTCAAAGCAACACTTATTAAAGAGGAGCCAAAATGATTTATTTTTTTATTGCGCTAATTTTTCAACTCACTCTTTTAGCTGAATGCCCATCCTCTTCTATCTCTTCAAAAAATGCTTCTTACAATGGCAATAAGCTCTTTCTTGAAGGCGAAGTAAAACTTGACCATGAATTTGGTGAAATGTCTGCCCATGAAGCGTATCTAGAAAAAGATGATAAATTAAAAGACTTTTTGTTTTCGCTCATCCATCTGCAAAAAGATGTGCTGCTCAACTTAAAAAATCATGGCAAGCTTTTGTGTGAAGTCGCCGATTTAAATTTCCAAACTTTAAAAGGAAAATTCTTTCCAAAATCTGGTGAAAAAGTGATCTATACCGAGCTTTTGGAAAAAATCAAAGGCGACCCTGCCTTGCTTAAGTTAAATAGCGATCGGGCGGAAATTAAAATGGCTAAAGACAAAGCCAGCTACCGCATTGAAGAAATCGAAGCTTTAAGCGGGGTCCTTGTTGAATATGCCAAAGATTTTTCATTAAAAGCAGAGCGTGCTTTATTTCAAGGCAGTATTAAACATCCTATGATTCTGGCTTACCCAGCAGAAAATTCTTACTGTACTCTCTCTCATCTAGGAGACCAAATCCAAGCAAAACAGATTGAATTTGATTTAAAGAATCTCCAGCTAAAGTTCTATGAGGCACAAGGCACTTTGGCCTCCATCCTATTTCCCCAAATTCAAAAAGATGAGATCAAATTTAGTGCAGAAGAGCTTTTGTGGGACCATCTCCAAGGAGTATTGAAATTAAAAGGAGATGCTTTTGTGCAAGAAGGTGCTTTTGCTTCTTTGCAGACTGAAGGAGGAGAAATTGAACTCAAACAACAGATGCAAGACAAAAAAAGAAAGCTTAAAACCATTATTTCCACTAGCTGTACATCTTTGAAATACACTGATCCAGAAACAGAAGGGGTCCATTCGCTGTATTGCCAAGGACCCATTGTGGTTGATCGCGAAAAACTCCATGCGATCTTGGAAAGTCCTAATATTGAAGGAAGAGTTGCAGAAGAAACCCAAATCACTTATGAACATGAATCGATGGTGATTCGTGCAAATAAGGCCGATATCCAATACAAAGCAGAAGAAAAAGGACCGGCTCTTTCTTCTCTTGCTTTAGATGGCAATG
>CAYSQP010000067.1:0-5034 GCA_964433285.1 uncultured bacterium
AGGAGCCACCGGTTCTGGAAAATCGGTCTGTATCAATACCCTTGTGATGTCGATTTTAATGACAGCACGCCCCGATGAAGTTAAATTGCTGATGATCGATCCGAAAAAAGTTGAGCTCACTAGCTATTCTGAATTACCCCATATGATCGCCCCTGTCATCACAGAGGCCCATGGCGCTTATGCTGCACTCAATTGGCTTGTTAAAGAGATGCAAAACCGCTACGAAATTCTAAAACAGCTAGGCCTGCGCAATATTGCTGCTTTTAACACACGAAAAATCAATGCCGATTTAGAAGCTTCCCTTAGCCTTCCTGTGCCTGAAAAAATGCCCCTTATCGTTGCCATTATTGATGAGTTTGCCGATCTTATGATGGCATCGAGCTCCGATTTAGAAACACCGATTGCACGTATTGCCCAAATGGCGCGTGCTGTTGGTATCCATCTTGTTTTGGCAACCCAAAGACCCTCGCGTGAAGTGATTACCGGTCTTATCAAAGCCAATTTTCCTACGCGCATTGCGTTTAAAGTCGCAAGCCGCGTTAACTCTCAAATTATCCTCGATGACGTAGGAGCAGAAAGCCTACTTGGCAATGGCGATATGCTCTTTTTACCTCCTGGCTCATCCCAACTGATCCGTGCGCAAGGTGCCTATATCAGCGATGATGAGATTAATAGTGTTATCTCGTTTATTTGCAATCAAACGCCTCCCAATTATCTTATCTCCTCCTTTGATAGCCTGCGCAAAGAAGAATTTGCCCTGCCAGAAGCAGAAGACTCTGCGCGCGATACCCTCTATGATGAGGCACGCCAGATTGTGGTTGAAACGGGCAATGCTTCTACTACTTTTTTGCAGCGCAAACTCAAAATCGGTTATGCGCGCGCTGCATCGCTGATGGATGAGCTCGAAGTGCGCGGCGTGATCAGCCCGCAGGAAGGGGCCAAGCCGCGCCGCGTGCTTGTCAATAAGGTAGAAGTAGATGAGTGAAAAACGGATCTTAATCGCAGAGCCTTCAAAAGATCTTGCCCAAAAAATCTTACAAGTAGAAAGCCAATACCAGTTTGAAATCGCAACAACTGGAAGTGAAGCTTTAAAAAAAATTAAGACTTTCCATCCCCATCTTGTCTATCTCGATTTACTACTGCCTGAAATGCATGGCATCGAAGTACTAAAAAAAATACGTTCCCACTCAAAAGAGATTGGTGTCATTATCGCCTCTTCTAATCCGATGATTCAAAATTATCAGGCAGCTATCCATGAAGGAGCGCAATATTTTTTAGAAAAGCCATTTGAGATCCCATTTCTTTTTAAACTCTTTGATAAATTTTTTACATCCATTCTCAAACCCGATCCTTTCTTGCCAAAAAATGAAAAAAGTTCCGCTGCCGATTATCTCCCCGAACCCAAAGAGGTTGGTTCCTATATTAAATTTTGGGGAACACGCGGCTCCAATCCAGTATCAGGTGCTGAGTATATCAAATTTGGCGGCAACACCTCTTGTCTAGAGATCCATAGTGGCAAAGACCGGATTATCATTGATGCAGGAACAGGCATCCGTCCTTTAGGAGAGGCCATTGCACATGTAAAAACAGTCCATCTTTTTTTAAGCCATACCCATTGGGACCATATCACCGGATTTCCTTTTTTCCAGCCACTCTATCATTCCAATTGCAAAGTAATGATCTGGTCGCCTGTTGGATTTGAAAAATCAACACAAGAGCTCTTCACTGACATGCTTGCCTATGCCTATTTCCCTGTGCGCATAGACGACATTAAAGCCAATTTAATCTTTAATGATATGCGGGATCATACTCCCATTTCTATCGGTTCAATCACCATAGAATCCCACTATGCTTACCATCCAGGAGCTACTTTTTGCTTCAAAATCCGCACTCCCCACAAAGTGATTGGCTACGCCACTGACAACGAAGTATTTTTGGGCTTCCATGGAAATCCAAGCGCACTCGGAAAGGACCATCCCTTGATCCAAGCGCAAGAAGACATGATCCGCTTTTTTAAAAATTGCGATCTTTTTATCCATGAGGCGCAATATACCCCGCTAGAGTATCAAAAACGGGTTGGCTGGGGCCATTCCTCCATTTCCAATGCGTCCATTTTGGCTAAGTATGCAGCAGTCAAAGAGTGGATTGTGACCCATCACGATCCCAAGCATACGGATGCTGATCTGTTACAAAAATTAGAGCTACACAAAGAAATCTTAGCAGAGGCCCATATCCGCTGTAATGTCCAAATGGCCTTCGATGGCATGACGATCCCGCTTTAAAAAAAGATCGGCTGGCTAGCTTTATCTTGATAAGCAATCGAAAGTTGCACGGCATTGTTTTTGAGTTTTTCTTGGACAATTTTAAGAGCAAGCTCAGGAGAGTTGCACTCCTCTGACAAATGGGCCAAATGAACATGTTTTAATTTCGCGCTGACTATTTTAGCAAGCAGATCCCCACATTCTTCATTGGAAAGATGGCCCTGCCTACTGAGCACTCTTTTTTTGTAAATCTCTGGACGCGAAGAAGCGTGAACCATCGAAGGTTGATGGTTGGCCTCTAAATAAAGATAGTCACATTCTAAAAGCTTGCTGGTGACAAGAGATGTCGCAAATCCTAAATCAGTACAAAAACCAAGCTTTAATCCCGCATAGCGAATCGTAAATGCCACAGGATCGAGTGCATCATGCTGCACACTAAAAGGATGCACTTCAATATCTCCAAATTCAAAACTCTCACCCGTTGAAAAAATCTTAAATTTTGGACACTCTCCAAAAATCTCATAAATTGCTTTGGCTGTATCGCTATTGGCAAAAATCGGAATTTTACATTTCAAACCAAGCGTTTGGATCGCTTTAATATGATCAGTGTGCTCATGCGTCACCAAAATCGCATCAATCTCATTCAACCTAACGCCAATTTCTTCAAGACGTTTCTCAATGGTTCGGCTGCTTGCACCTGCATCGATCAAAATTTTCGTGCGCTCTGTGCCAAAATAGATGCAATTGCCTTTTGAACCTGATGCCAGCGGACAAAATCCAATCATAATCTCACAATTTAACGAGCATCGATTTTATTTGACATGATTCAAAAAATTTTTTACATAGGATTAATAATGGAACAGACGCAGGATAAGATTTTAGTAGAAATGGACGCCGCCTTAGATCAGCTGATTAAAAATGCAAAGCTGATGCAACATGTGCCTATTCAAAAACTAGAAGCACATGAGCTGGATGCTTTAGAAAAAACGCAAGAAAGTTTGCTAGCGCGTCTGATGTATCTTGATCAAGTACTCAATCAGAAAGTAGTTCCAGAAAAACCCTTGCAAGAAAAAGCAGCTCACTTTCAAGGACTTCATCAAAATCTGCAAAGACGATTCCGTCTTAAACGACGATTACGAAAAAAACAATTAAAAATGGGCTAATTTGCGAAGCGCCTTTTCAATATCTTCCACTTGTGGAAGAACAGCATCTTCTAAAGGCTTAGAATAGGGCACAGGACAATCTTTGCCTGTCACCCGCATGATCGGTGCATCTAGATACTCAAAATCTTTTTCTGCAATCCGCGCCGCCACCTCTGCGCCAAAACCGCAGTTGCCTGCCGCCTCATGCACAATCAGTACTTTACCTGTTTTGCGCACAGCTTTTGAAATGGCCTCTGCATCTAAGGGCACAACTGTCCTTAAATCTAAAATTTCAACAGAAATTCCCTCTTGCTCTAATTTTTCAGCTGCTTCGACAGCTGCACAGACCATTTTACCCCAAGCAATCACACTCACTTCTTCTCCTTCCCGCACAATATTGGCTTTTCCAAGAGGAAGGATCTCTTCTTCTCCCGTCTCTTTGCGCGCGCAAAAAACCCGTTGACGATAGAGTGCTTTATGCTCCAAAAAGATCACGGGGTTGGGATCACGGATCGCAGCTTTTAAAAGCCGCTTGGCATCGCTACTATTGCTTGGAATAACCACTTTTAGGCCAGGGCAATGGGATAAAAAGGCTTCAATGCTCTGCGAATGATAAGGTCCCCCCTGAATATAACCGCCATAGGGCATACGGATCACCACAGGACAATTCCACTCTCCATTTGAGCGATAATGAAAACTAGAAAGCTCATTAAAAAGCTGATTAATCCCTGTCCAAAGGTAATCAGCAAACTGAATCTCTGCAACAGGCTTAAATGGCTCGACAAGTGAAATGCCAAGTGCAATCCCGATGATAGAAGATTCGGCAAGCGGTGTGTTGAAACAGCGCTCTATACCATACTTAGCCGTCAAATTGCGAGAGACGCCAAAGACGCCTCCTTTTCCTCTTGCTACATCTTGCCCAAAAATAAGCACACCTTGATCACGTGCCATCTCTTCATCTAAAGCATGGTTAAGGGCATCGACCATCACAATGCTATTGGAAGTATCAATCTCCTCTTTTTCCTCACAAAAAGTCGCAGTCACTTCCTTAAACACATTTTTAGCACACTCTGCCGGATCAGGAAAAGGCAATGTATCGGCTTTTTCTGCTGCTGCTTCAACTCTTGCAAAGGCTTGTCTTTGCATCTCTTCTAATTCATTTTCTGACACAAGCCCCATATCTTGCAGCCAAGCTTCAAAACGGGGAATCGGGTCGCGCTCTTTTTCAGCTGCAAGCGCCTCTTCATCGCGATATTTTTTCGGATCATCGCTATTGCTATGGGCCCCTATCCGCGGCACTTTTGCCACAATTAAGCTTGGTCCTTCTTTTGCTCTTCCCTTCTCTACAGCCGCTTTTAATGCTCTTGATGTCTCAGCATAATCACAACCATCCACATCAAAAACAGAAAGGCCCGTATAACCTTGTGCCATTTTTACAATAGTGCCTCCTGCAGTCTGTTCCGAAACAGGGACAGAAATAGCATAGCCATTATCTTGGATCACAAAAATCACACTTAATCTGTGCAAACAAGCAAAGTTGATAGCTTCATGAAAATCTCCTTGAGAAGTAGCCCCTTCTCCTGCAGAAACATAAACCACTTCATCTTTGCCTGAAAGTTGAATTCCTTTTT
>CAYSQP010000068.1:0-5004 GCA_964433285.1 uncultured bacterium
CACGGCGACCCGAAGGAAGATCGATTTGGCACAGCGGATTGAAGCCCAATAGGGCTGCGGAAGACTTGACAAAGAGCCGGGGGCTCTTTGGATAGCTGAAGCAGTGGGACTTGCGAAGCAAAGTCCCGACTGTCTATGGCGCCTTTTTTCTTCTTTTTATTTTTTCCTTTAAAATCGTCCCGTGCCCATTGCCCGATAGATAGATCGGGCAAGGGCAAAAGGGCAAGGCTGCCAGATATGTACCTTAAGTCACCATTTCTTTAGCAAAAATTCAGCATCATCGTTTATAAAGAATTCTTATGCGCATTGGCGTTTTAGGGATCAATCATAAATCATCAGAATTGGGCTTAAGGGAAGTTGTTGCTAAGGCAGCAGGGCAATGTTTTGGAAGAAAGAGCCTTTGGGGTGGGTGGCTCAAAGGAGTGCTTCTTTCGACTTGTAACCGCACAGAAATCTATTTTTGCGGGGATAGGCTGCCAGAGCTTCACACCCAAATTTTATCTGTTTTAAGAGGGGCCATTAGCGACCCTTTTGAGCATGGCCTTTACTCCTATTTTGGCGAGGATTGTTTTACTCACTTGGCTCAGGTGACCTCAGGGCTAGATAGCGCAGTCACCTTTGAGACAGAGATCCAAGGGCAGGTAAAAATCGCCTATGAAAATGCATGCCAAGAGTATCTGATTGCAAGCGAGCTCCATTTTTTGTTTCAAAAATGTTTAAAAATGGGCAAAGCGGTTCGGACCCTATTTCCTTCTTCTCGCTTAGGGTTTGAACAGGTTGTTTTTCAACTTGCCGAAGCAATTTTTAAAAACTTAAGTGAGATTTCCATTTTATTTGTGGGAAATTCTGAAATTAATCGGAAAATTCTCTCTTATTTCAACCGAAAAACCAAAGCGCAGATTGTGCTTGGCACGCGCCATACAAAAGAGTGTGAGGATAGCTCTACCACGATTTGCGACCTTTCTAAATTGGGATCTTGCTTAGACTTTGAACTCATTATTTGTGGCAGCTACTTCCATGACTATTTTATCCGCCGCGAAGAGCTGGAAAAAAAGAGCTCTTTTCCCTTAAAGCTGATTTTGGATCTGGCCGTTCCACGCAATGTGGATCCCCATATTAAGTACCATCCTCATGTCCAATTGCTCAATATTGATGATATCTCGAAATGTTTAGACCAAAAACGGTCCTGTTATAGCCAAGAAATTCAAGACTGTATGAAAAAAATTAGACAGGATGCAGAAAGGCAGATGTTTTTATTTGAGCAAAAAACAGCCCCTATGGTTGCCCTATGAGAATCCTCTGGTTGATTACTATTTTTATTCTTCAGTGTACAACCGTTTTTTGTGAGGAGGATGAGAAAGTGCTTATGCTGCCGCGAGGCGCTGTTCACCAAGGCGATTATTTTGCTGCTTCTTCGAATATTGAAATTTCTGGGCAGATTAAAGGAGATGCCTATCTTTTTGGGCAGCAGATCGTGATTGATGGTCGAATAGATGGCGATCTGATCGTCTTTGGAGGCACGATTGATATTTCAGGTGAAGTAGGGGGAAATATCCGGGCCTTAGGAGGGCAAATCTTGGTCATGGGAAATGTAGGGCGTAATGTGACACTTACAGGAGGCAATGCGCAGCTACTCTATCCTTCAAAAATCGGAGGGAATTTTGTTTGTATTGCGGGCAATTGCGACCTTGCCTCTTTTGTGGGCAATGATGCCAAAGTATTTGCGTCTAATTTACGGATTTCAGGTGAGGTGAAGAATAATTTAGTGGCGCATGTGGGGGATTTAAGATTGACATCGAATGCAAAAATAGGCGGCAATTTACAATATAGCAGCAATGCGATTGCGATTATTGATCCTTCTGCGCATATCGAAGGACAAACTATTCACCACCCGTCCGCTTTTAAAAATTTCCTAAAAGGGCAATGGTTAGAAGGCTTTTATTTTCTTTCTAGAATCACTGGTCTTCTAATGAATTTTTTCTTTTCTTTTGTAGTGGGCTGGGTATTGATACGTTTTTATCCTAAAAAATTACAGAAAATATTGCAGACGCTGCGCACACATCCTTTGAAATCCTTTGGTACAGGCATTGTTGTTTTAGTTTTGCTGCCACTTGTTTCGCTGCTTTTGCTCATTACAATTTTGGGAGCGCCCTTTGCCATTGCGCTGATGGGCTTTAACGCTATCTTCTTTTATGCTGCTAAAACCATTCCTATCCTTGCCTTTTCCGATAAATATTTAACGAAGTTGAAACTTAAACCCAATAGCCTTTCTATTTTTGCAGTGGGCTTAGTTATCTATTTTCTAGTTGTGAGAATCCCTTATGTGGGGATTGTGATTGCACTAACATGTCTTCTTTTTGGAATCGGCTCATCGGTCTATTTCCGTTCTAAAATGAAATAATAGTTTAGAATTTTCTTCAGCTTGATCTATCATTTTGGTATAAATTTTCCGCTATCATGACGGAGGTTTTATGCTTGCAAGTAATGATCTTAATCATAAACCAAATGTAGAAATCATCGCTGAGATGGCCGGCCCTTTATGGGAACAAGAGCATGCATTTTTTGTCAATTTTGCCTGTTGGCATCTTCCTACGGAAGGGGACATTTCTGTAACAGTAGGACCAGGGGTTCTTTTTAATGATATAACTCCTTGGGGTTGGGTGCTTGCTCATCCTTATGAAAGATTCATTGAAGTAAAACCTGTTTTAACCAAAGAGCAAGCAGAAAAAAAATGGGATCTGATTTTAAGCCATGCTTCAGCGCCATCCCTTCTTGCTCCTATTGCAATCGATGTGAATGGGATAACGATTGCAAACCACTTTTCTCCTCCACTGAATGCATGGAAAGACGATTATTTTTCTATTTCATTGAATGAAGGCGAGAATACAATCAAAATTCGTTTGCTGGATGCCAATACAGATTACTGGATTCACAAACTCTATCTTGATCCACTTGAAGAATAGTTCTAAGCCTTTTTAAAATCGTGCCCGTGCACCGTGTGCGTGCCCGGCTAATTGAAAAAAAAGATTAGGAAGAAGAAAAGATTGGGAAGAAGATCGGGCACGCACACGGGCACGATTAGAAATCAGCGTGGCCGGGATAGCGAGGAAAAGGGATCACATCTCTAATATTTTCCATCCCGGTGGCAAAAAGGAGAAGTCTTTCAAATCCAACTCCAAAACCGCTATGGGGGACGCTGCCATATTTACGCAGCTGATTGTACCACCAATAATCATCGGGCTTTAATCCAAAAGCAATGATTTTTCTCTCTAACCGATCTAGCCTATCTTCGCGCTGGCTGCCGCCGACAAGTTCACCGATTTTAGGTACTAGTAAATCCACTGCAGCCACTGTCTTTTCATCCTCATTAGTGCGCATGTAAAAGGCTTTAATTTTCTCTGGATAATTGGTGAGAAAAACAGGCTTTTTGCAATATTCCTCGGCCAGATAGCGCTCATGCTCTGTCTGCAGATCCATTCCCCAATGAACAGGGTATTCAAAAGTACGGCCCGATTGGCTCAAAATGTCAACAGCTTCTGTGTAACTAATCTGGGCAAAAGGAGAATTTAAGACCACTTGGAGCCGCTGCAACAGCCCCTGCTCAATAAACTGATCGAAAAATTCCATATCCTCTGAGCAGGCATTCAAAATATCGTCGATCACAAATTTAACATACTCTTCAATCACTTTGATATTGCCAGCAAGGTCGGTAAAAGCCATTTCAGGTTCAATCATCCAAAATTCAGCAAGATGTTTTGGTGTATAAGAAAGTTCTGCTCTAAATGTGGGTCCAAATGTGTAAATATCGGAAAGAGCACACGCATAAGCTTCACCATTTAGTTGCCCTGAGACGGTGAGATAAGCCGGTTTTTGAAAAAAATCTTTGGTATAATCACATGTTCCATCAGAATTTTTAGGCAATTTATCTAAATCCAGTGTGGTGACTCTAAACTGTTTGCCTCCTCCTTCTGTATCGGAAGAGGTAATCAGTGGGGTTGGGATAAAAATAAAGTCGCGATCATTAAAAAAACGATGAGTAGCATAGGAAATTCTGCTGCGCACTCTGGCAACCGCCCCTTGCGTGTTAGTGCGCGGCCGTAAATGGGCAATGGAGCGCAAAAACTCAAAAGTATGTCGCTTTTTTTGTAAAGGATACTCTTCTGCAGGACAGCTGCCAAATACGGTGATAGAAGCTGCTTTTAGTTCCCATTTCTGTTTATGCCCAGGACTTTCTACAAGAATCCCTTGAATGCCAAGGGCGGCCCCTGTCGTTAGCAAAGGTAAAATGTCTTTGTAATTAGGCAGAGTCTCTTCAACAACAACTTGCAGGTTAGAAAGGGAGGAACCATCATTGAGTTCAATAAACGTAAATGTTTTCTGGTTGCGGACTGAGCGAACCCAACCGCACACCCAAAGCTGCTGGCCCAATTGAGATGGGTCAATCGAATGGATTTTAATGCGTGGCAAAGACAGTGTGTTCTTCATTTGCAAATTCTCTTAATAACTGAATTTCTCTTTTCCAATCTACAAGGCCGCGTGGTGTTTCTAAATATTTGGGAATTTCACGCAGTTTGGGATGCGTCATCACAAATTTAAAACATTCTAGTCCGATCTGTCCCTCGCCTAAATGGGCATGTCGATCTTTTCTAGAAGCAAAAGGCTTGAGAGAATCATTTAAATGGAATGCATGTAGTTTTTTAAGTCCAATGATGCGGTCAAATTCTTTCAAAACCTCCTCCCAGCCTTCTTTTGTGCGGACATCATAGCCAGCTGCAAAAAGATGGCACGTATCGATGCATACGCCAAGAGGGATTTTTTGATCAACCCGCTCCAAGATATAGGCTAGATGTTCAAAACGGTGGCCTATGGAACTGCCTTGTCCTGCAGTAGTTTCAAGCAGTAGGCGCGTGGGTCCTTTTTCACATAAAGGCACAAATTTTTTTAAACTCTCTACAATTTGATTTAAACATTCTTCTTCTGTACTGCCTGTAGCGGTGCCGGGAT
>CAYSQP010000069.1:0-4973 GCA_964433285.1 uncultured bacterium
GGGCACTATGCAGACTCCTTGCAAGCAGCATTTAGAGCTCTCTGGAACAGTGCCGTTAGAGTTTTGCTCTTTTCCATTTAAGCTCTGTGGTAGCTTACACGAACCATTTTCGGCAAAGCTTGCCATGAAAAGCAAGATCCAAGATTTATTCCAATTTATTAATATTGGCGATCAGCAGCTCGAGGGCTATCTTCTTTGCAATCTGCACTTTTCAAACTTATTAAGCTCTCCTGCCATCCAAGGAAACCTAGAGCTTCAAGAAGGGGGCTATGAAAATCTTCCGCTGGGCCTTTCACTTAAAAATATTGAAGCAAGAGCAATTGCCCAAGACCGAGAAATTAAAGTGATTACATTTAAAGCAAGCGATGAATTAGAAGGGACCATGAACGGTTCGGGAGTGATAAAAATAGGTCAAGATGAGCCCTTTGGCTATTCCATTGATGGCCACCTCAATCAGTTCCAAGCATTATCATTAGACACATTGGAAGGCAAGTTTACAGGCCGCCTACTTTTTACAGGCGATTGCAATCAGGCCAAGGCACAAGGGACTTTCTCTGTTTCAGATGCCCGCTTTAAAATTCCGGAAAAACTCCCTCCTAACATTCCTAATCTTGCCATTAAACTGATTAATACACCTGAATCACTCCTTAAAAAACCTTTAAAACCGCTGACTTTATTCCCTATCTACCTTGACGTTGATTTGGAAGCTGCAGAGCAAGCATTTTTGGAATGGAAAGGGTTGAATTCAGAGTGGAAAGGAAAGCTGCATGTCACTGGCAGCCATTTGGATGTACAGGCCAAGGGAGTTTTATCTCTGATCAAAGGGGAATACCATTTTGCAGATAAAATTTTTTCACTCACTGAAGGCCAGATGACATTTAATAATCAATCCTCACCGGCGATGTATCTCTCCTTAAGTGGGGGTTGTGAGGTTGCAGACACCAATGTTAAGGTGATTGTGCGTGGCCCGCTTTTTTCACCTACACTAACCTTTCAATCCATTCCCAATATGGCCACAAGTTCGCTCCTTGCCCGTATTTTATTTAACAAAGATATCACCGAAATTTCAGCGATCCAAGCCTTCCAATTAGCACAAACATTGCTTTCGCTCTCTGGAGACACAGCGCCCAATATTATTGACCGGATTCGCAAAACGCTTTTTATTGATAGGCTCAATGTGACAACATCTGAAAATGATGAAATTCTATTGCAAATCAGCAAATATTTAACTAAGGGCGTTATGCTCACGCTTTCACGGGGAGTGGACACGCAAAAAGCGACATTGGATGTTGAACTTAGTCAAGGGTTCCTTTTGCAAGCAGAAGTCGGCAAAGAGCAAAAGGGCAAATTTTCCTTAAAATGGAACCACAGTTATTAATAAATGCATTTAAAAAAAAGATTCTGTCTGTTCTAAAACAGCGGGCATAAGTAGAATTTGGGCCGCCTCGGAGGTTGTTATGTTAGAACCAAATCTATTGCACGAAGCTGTCTTACTAGGGACTCAAAAGGATCATTTCGATGTCCAAAGAGAAGATCATTACCTTAAAAAAATGCAAGAAATTGCTGGAAAAATGGAAAAAATCTCCGATTTTCTTGAGCTTATTCACAAACTCACAGCGCAAAATAAAGATCGGCCCATTAACTTTTTTCAGAATAAAGACCATGCTGACTTGCTTGATCAAGTGCGAAAAATCTGTAACGAACGCGCTGTCATTATTGAAGAAGGCCAATATGTATTTCATCCGCTAGATTTAGAATCGCTTGCTAAAACACTCAATTCCCAACTCAGCAATGTGCATATTCCACGTCAAACTCAGCTTCAAACAACGCATACCCACGCCAAACTTCAATCAACTGCCATTTTTGAATGCATGGCAAACATTGTAAAACGGTGCAACCATTCTGCGGAACGCATCATTGCTAACATGCGCTCCCAATAAATGAGTAGAATCAATGGATAAATTGGAATCGATAAGAGAACTCCCCTTTACTCCCCCACTCCCTCTGCTGTCCACAGTCGAATCTATTGCCCCTCCTTCAGTGCAAGCAGCCTTAAACAATGAACATCTTGCCAAAAAATGCAATCAGCGCCAGATGGAAGCAGTCGAAAGAAATTTCAGTCAAATGGCATCCCTTGAAAAAGAGATGCTGCATAAAATCCAAGAATTCTCTCAAAAAGAGCAAAGCTCTCACTCTTGGCAGCTTTTGCGCGATATTAGCGCCTTCCCACTTGCAGCCCTGAATTTAGCACTGGGCGCTTACGCAACTTCTACTATCTTAGGGGTGGCAATGGTCACTTCTAGTGTTTTAACAATTGCCAACTTTATTTTCGAACACACTCCAGTATGGGATTCTTTAGCTAAAAAAATGGCCGGAGAAAATGAGGAATTACAAAAAAAAATCAGGACCCTTTTCCCCGCTGCTATCAGTATTGCAAGCAGTATGCTCGCCATTGGCGGCACTGCGGCGATGGCAAACTCTCCAGAGTTATTACAAAAACTCTTTTCTATTGTTCAGGGCGCCTCCTATCTCATTCAAGGCGCTTTAGCGATTCAGACAGGCATCCAAGAGGGGTATGCTAAACTCATAGAGATTTCAATCGATGACCTTAAAACAGCCATGCAGCAGGTCAAATACTCTACCGAAAATGGTTTTAAACGGCTGGAAGAATTTTACGAATTTATGACAAAATCGATCGAAGAAGCCAGCCTGCTCATAAAAGCAACTTTAAATACAATCCAGGTGACGCAACAGCCTGTATAAGGAGAAAAATATGATCATAGATGCCCTTGCAAACCGCCCCGTCTATCCTCAGGAGCCTGCCCATTTTTCAAATGAATCAGAGGATGCTTTTCTTAGAGAGCAGATGAGGCTGTACGGAAAAGAACATCAAACGTTCTATAGTTTAAAAGATCAGCAAGAAGACAAAAAAGAAGAGCTCATTGGGTATGCACACTCAAAAGCACGCCGTCTTTCAGACATTACTCGCGAGCAAGCTTTTATCGATCTTGTTTCTTCTCTTTTTCAGGGCGGTCTAATTATTCTTGCTGCAGGCACAAAAATAGAATCTATGCAAAAGCTGCTGATGGGAATTGGCGAAACATGCGGCCGTTTGAGTCTAGTGGGTAAGCAATATCTGGATCATAAAAAGATTCCGCTGCAAACAGAACTTGAACTGATCAAAGGAGTTGAAATTCCAGGGCTGGAAAAAGAAGCACGTGACTATTTTGAAGCGCTTAAGGAACTCAAAGAGACACTCCGCAGGCTAGCTGAAATGCAAATGAATGCACTTCACTCTATCCATCAAAACTAAGATTGTTTCAAAAAAAGAATTTTTCTTTAGAGTGGGATTAGATGGAACTCGAAAGAAAATCTTCTTTAAGCTGGTTTGAAAGGCGGGTTACGCCATCCCATTTTCTCCATTTTTTTGTTGCACTTGGCCAGTTTTTTAGTTTTATTTGGCAAACATTTAAAGTCATTATCAAATGCCCTCCTGCGCCCAAACTTTTATTTAAGCAGCTCTACAATATTGGAGTGGCCTCTTTTGGCGTAGTTTCAGCGACCGGTTTTTTCACAGGCCTTGTACTGGCCGCTCAATCTTTCTACCAACTAGCAGGCAAGGGATTAGCCTCAGTCACAGGTCTAATGGTCGGCAAAGCGATGATGACTGAACTCGGGCCTGTGCTCACCGCTTTTATGGTGACAGGAAGAGTGGGCGCTGCGATGTGTGCTGAACTGGGTTCAATGAAAGTCACAGAACAGATCGATGCCCTACAAACAATGTCTGTCAATCCATTGCGCTATCTAGTGGCACCTAGGCTGCTTGCAGGGTTTTTAATGCTGCCGCTTTTAACCATTTACAGTGTGATTATTGGAATTGTTGGCGGCTACTTAATTTCTGTTTTTTATTTTGGGATGTCACCGGAATCCTACATCGATCATATGCCGATGCATCTCACTGTTTTTGATTTTTTTACCGGTATCATTAAATCCTATTTTTTTGGCCTGATTATCATTAGTGTCTCCTGCTATAGGGGAATGAATACAACAGGAGGTGCTGAAGGGGTAGGTAGAACAACAACTAATAGCGTGGTGATCTGTTACTGCTGTATCTTATTTATGAACTTCTTTCTCACTATGGCTTTGAATCTACTTTACGAGCAGCTATGATTTCTATCTGCAATTTAAAAAAGAGTTTTGGGAAATTCCATGTGCTCGATGGACTAGATTTAGATATTTTGGAAAATGAGACGCTTGTTCTTTTGGGCCGCTCTGGTGTTGGTAAAAGTGTTTTATTGAAACATATCATTGGGATTACAAAACCAGATTTGGGAACAATCACCGTCGATGGAGTCTGCATTACAGAACTCTCAGGGCCTCTTCTTTATGAAGCGATCCGCAATATGGGCATGCTCTTTCAAGGCGGCGCGCTGTTTGATTCGATGGATGTAGAAGAAAATGTGGCCTTCTACTTAAAAGAGCATGGCGATAGAACAACCGGGAAAAAATGCAGTAAAGCAGAGGTCAAAGACAAAGTAGAACATGCCTTAGAAATGGTGGGTCTGCAAGGCACCTGTCATTTAATGCCCTCTGATCTTTCAGGCGGGATGCGCAAACGGGCAGCATTGGCACGCCTGATTGTGTATCGGCCTAAAGTGTTTCTTTATGATGAGCCTACAACAGGACTTGATCCACTGACTGCAATGCAGATCAATGAGCTGATTGTGAAAACACAAGAAGAATTAAAAGCCACAAGCATTGTAGTGACCCATGATGTTCTTTCTGCCCACTATGTGGCCGATCGCATGGCGCTCATACAAAGCGGCAAAATTGCCCACCTTGCCGCACCAAATGACTTTATGAAAATTCAGGATCCCTTTATTGATTTTTTTAGGAGGGTGTCTAACGCGTGAATGACCATTTGAAAAATTTTTTAATTGGATTTTTTTGTTGTTGCTACCCTTTCACTTTCT
>CAYSQP010000070.1:0-1368 GCA_964433285.1 uncultured bacterium
TTAACTCTGTGTCTCTAATGCCTCTGTGGTTGCATTTAGCTTTCTTTGAGATACCAAGAGATTGTTTTTTCAAGGCCGATCTCAAATGGGTGCAGTGGCTGCCATCCTAGCTGGGATCTGATCTTATGGCAGTTAATGCCATAGCGAAAGTCATGGCCAGGCCGGTCCTGCACAAATTGGATAGTTGCCTTATGGCCTGTTAGAGCAGCAAACTGATTAATCAAAAGATGCGCAAGATCGATATTGCGATACTCTGATCCTCCTCCAACGTTGTAAGTCTCGTGGGGCTCGCCTGCCTCTAAAATTTTCCAGACGGCATCAGTATGATCATCGACAAAGAGCCAATCACGCACATTGACCCCTTTTCCATAGACAGGTAGCGGTTTTTTCTCGATGCAGTTTTGGATTAAACGCGGGATAAATTTTTCATCTGCTTGATAAGGGCCATAATTGTTCGAAGAGTGAGAAACTGTTGTAAATAGTCCATACGTTTTGCCATAGGCGCGCACAAAATGGTCTGAGGCTGCTTTGGATGCTGAATAAGGGGAATTGGGCCGGTAAGGAGAGTCTTCTGTAAAATGGCCATTTTCAATAGAGCCATAGACTTCATCTGTAGAAATATGATGGAATCGAAGTGAAGGGAATTGGCGTACAACTTCAAGAAGGCTGATTGTCCCACCCACATTAGTTTTATAAAAAAGAGTAGGATCTTCAATGCTGCGATCCACATGGCTCTCAGCAGCAAAATGGACAATGGCATCGATTGTATGGAGATGACATAATTCTTTGATAAGAAGCTGATCTAAAATAGAACCTTGAACAAAAAGGTAACGCGCATCTTTTTCTATTGTTTTTAAATTTTTTAAATTTCCAGCATAAGTCAGAAGATCTACATTGATCAGTTTTTCAATAGGCTGCAAAAGAGCGTAACGGATAAATGCCGATCCCATAAATCCGGCGCCGCCTGTCACTAAAAGTCTTCGATACATCTTTCTAAAAACTCCTGCAGAGAGCTGCGCCAAGGTCTTGCTTTATAGCGCAGCACTCCATCAATCTTCCTAGTATCCAAAGCCGAATAGCTAGGGCGCGGGGCTGTAAATATCGTTTCTGTCAGCGGTTTGATCGCGCGACATTTAAGCGGAAATTGCATCTTTTTTGCGATTTCAAACATCTCTTGTGCAATGTCATAACGGGATGTCGGTTGTCCTCCGGCATAATGAAAAATCCCGCTTTTTGGCAAAAGTTCAATCAAGGCTTCTGCCAAATCCATACAATAAGTGGGCCGGCCAATGTGTTTTGTATCGACTGCAATCTCTTCTTCATTTTTAAATAGTACTGGTAATTTTGAAATAAAATTGATGCCTCCTT
>CAYSQP010000070.1:1378-4947 GCA_964433285.1 uncultured bacterium
CTCCTTTTCCAAACAGCCACGAGGTGCGTACAACACAAGCCTCGGGAAATAGCGATAAAAGGATCTCTTCCCCGGCCCTTTTACTTGCTCCATAGACACTAGAAGGATAACATAGATCTGTCTCTAAATAAGGGCTGTTTTTTTCGCCACCGAACACATAATCTGTAGAAATATGGATCACCTTAATCTGCATTTGTGCGCCTACCATGGCTAGATGGCGCGGCCCATCGGTATTGACGGCATAAGCTAGATTTGGCTGCTTTTCAGCTTGATCAACATGATTAAAAGCGCTGCAATTAATGATATGGGTTGGTTTATATTGCAAAGCAAGGGCTCTTAAATTTTCTAAATGAGTAATGTCGGCCTGCTTACGGTTAGACGCAATAAAAGGAATTCTACCCCTTAAACAAGCTTGCATACTTCTTCCTAAAAGGCCATCACACCCTAAAATCCAGACCAGCATCAGCTCACCACCTCAGCAAATAACGGCGCTTTGAGATCTCTTTCTGAAAGCAGAGGATTTTTCACAGGCCATACAATGCCGATTGCTGGATCATCAAAACGAAATGTTTTTTCTTCTACTGGATCGTAAGAACTGCTTACTTTATAGAAAATATGAGCCTCCTCGCTGACCACACAAAAACCATGTGCAAAGCCAATAGGAATCAAAAGCTGCTCCTGTTTTTTAGCCTCTAATAGGACCGATTCCCATTTGCCAAAGGTAGGACTATCTGGCCTAATGTCGACAACAACATCAAAAATTTTGCCTTGCAAAACAGTGATTAGCTTGGCCTGGCCTGGCTGTTTTTGGAAATGCATGCCGCGCAGCACATTTTTTTTGGAAAAAGAATGGTTATCCTGAACAAATTCATATTCAATACCCGCCTGCTGATAGACAGATTGCCGGTAGCTTTCGCAAAAAAAACCCCGCTCATCCGCAAAGGTTTTTGTTTTAATTAATTTTGGACCGCTTAATGACAGATCGCTAATTTGCAGTATCATACTTGTTTTTTTTGCCATAGCATACTATGATCGAGCTATTTTTCAAAGGTAAGGTTTTGTGAAACTATTCCATTCTCATGGCCATGTAATCGGTGGAGCACTTTTAATTGCCGGTACAACAATTGGAGTTGGAATGCTCGGTCTTCCTGTCGCCACAGGACCTGGCGGTTTTTTTCCTTCAATGGTGATCTACCTGATCTGCTGGGCCTTTATGTTATGCACAGGTCTGCTACTCGTTGAAGTCTGTAGCTGGATGCCCAATGATTCTAACTTAATTTCGATGGCAAGCCGCCTTTTAGGAAAACCAGGAAAAATCATCTGCTGGCTGGTCTATCTGTTTCTCTTTGAAACGGTGATGATTGCGCATATGGCCGGTGGCGGCGGCATCATGAATGAGATTTTTTCAAGCCATCTTGCCCCTGCTGCCTCAATGATTCTGTATGTTCTGCTCTTTTCCCCTGTTGTCTATTTAGGCACCCAGATGGTCGATAGGCTCAATATTGTGATGTTCTCAGGAGTGATTCTGTCTTATCTACTTTTTGTGTTTATCTCTTACAAAAGTGTCAATTTACATTTTCTTTCCTATAGAGACTGGTCAAAGGCGGCTTATGCATTTCCTATCTTGTTTACTGCCTTTACCTACCAGGTGATCATCCCCACTCTGATGACCTATATGGACCGCGATGTGAAGCGGGTGAGGAAAGCGGTGATTTTAGGGACCTCTATCCCACTGGCAGTTTATCTCATCTGGCAAGTCTTAATATTAGGCATTGTGCCTGTTGATGGGCCCAATGGCCTTGCCGAAGCAGCCAGCAAAGGGCAAAATGCTGTCCAACCTTTAAAACATTTCATCGAAAGTAAATTCATTACAGGGGTTGGCCGCGCATTTGCCTTTTTTGCGATGACCACTTCCTATATTGCACTCTCTTTAGCTTTTTTAGATTTTCTTGCCGATGGATTGCGCGTGAAAAAAACAGGACTAAAAAAAACAGCGTTATGCCTGACTATTTTCACTCCACCGCTTGTGATCTCCCTCATTTATCCCGATATCTTTCTGAAAGCATTAAGCTATGCAGGGGGAATCAGCTGTGCGATTTTGTTTGGTCTTTATCCACCCCTGATGGCTTGGATAGGCAGATACCAAAAGCATTATAAAACAAAACAGTTAATTTTCGGTGGAAAGCCACTCCTGATTGTTTTAATTCTTTTTATTCTTGTTGAATTAGGGCTAGAAATTGCCACGCATTTTTAAACGTTTTTTAGGCTTTGCTCTCTTTTTATTCTTTCCTTGGCTCCATGCAGACAAAGGCAAGAATCTATTTTTCCATAAAGAAAATTTTCCTGCTCAGGCCATACCTGCTGGACCATGGCTAACTGGTCCCTTACTCACTCCCACAAGTCAAACTGTAGCTCCTGGGTACTTAGACATTGAGCCCTATGTTTATTATACAGTCAATACAGGGATTTATAATGATGATTGGAAAGGGGTATCTACTCCCAATTTTACCAATATTAATCTTCCCTTGCTGATCTATTTTGGCATCACTCAATGGATGGATATCTCCCTTTTACCCCAAGTCAACTACAATAGAACTAAAGGAGTCTCTTCTTTAGAATTTGGTGATTTTGATTTCACTCTTGACTTTGAACTTGTTCGTGAAACGCAGGATAACCACATTCCAGGTTTAAAATTTTATGTTTCGGAGGTATTTCCCACAGGAAAATACCAAAAGCTAAAACCAGAGCGGCTGCGTACCGATGCTGGCGGGAGAGGCTCTTTCCAAACAGAAGTGGGAATAGTACTTGCTCACCTAATCCATATTAGCGATGTCTATTATGCTAATCTTCGACTGAATCTTTTTTATAATTACTTTGCGCCCGTCCATGTGAAAGGATTTAATTTCTATGGCGGAGGCCGAGATACAAGCGGTCGTGTTCACCCTGGCGCTCAATATGCTTATTTTTTTGGCGCAGAGTTTACTCTTTCTCAAAATTGGGCTTTTGCCTTTGATGCCGTAGGCATGTACACAACTAAAACACGCTTTTCAGGCCGTCCAGGAATAAACCCCACGACAAAAGTTCCTAATGTGCTGTCCATTCCACCGCAGGTACAATTTAGTTTTGCGCCCGCATTGGAATATAACTTTAGTCAGGCGCTTGGAATTATTGCCGGTTCTTGGTTTACATTAGCAGGAAAAAATAGCACCCGTTTTATTAGCGGTGTCATTGCCATTAACTACTATGGCAAAGTCCCTTACTACCACCCTAAAACCCCTAAGTGAAAACTATAAAATGATGCAACAGCTTCTTTGGCGAAGCTCAGGTGCAACAAAATGGTCTTTTTTCCAATTGCTAGTGACTATTTTTGCGCTTGTTGTATCATCCAAAATCTGTTTAATCACTGTCGCTTTTAAAGAGACACTTAAGGTTCCTTGGTTAGTAGTACCAATATGACATGTATGAGAACAAGGAAAAGGCTTTTGACCTGAACAGCAAGCATCAATATCGATCCAATGAATGTTGCTAAAATCTCCAATGTTAAGACCTCTAAAATGCTTTTTTCCGAA
>CAYSQP010000071.1:0-4942 GCA_964433285.1 uncultured bacterium
CCTTCTCCTGAATGGTCCGCCGCATCGCTTCCAATCCCACGGCCAGCAGCTCCTGCTGGCCGCTCTTTTTTTTATTTAAACGCCCAAAAATATATTTAACTGTATCAAGCGGGCGTAGATCTTAAAGAGCTTAACGCATACGATAAATTTTTTCTAGCTCGTTCGGATGATAAAGAAGTTCTTCTTTTCTCGTGCCGCTTTTCATTAAATCAATCGCAGGCCAGGTACGTCTTTCGGCAAGACGTCTATCAAGTACAAGTTCCATATTGCCCGTGCCTTTGAATTCTTCAAAGATCACCTCATCCATACGAGAACCGGTCTCAATAAGCGCTGTTGCAATAATGGTCAAAGAGCCGCCTTCTTCAATATTACGGGCTGCTCCTAAAAATCGTTTAGGTTTATGGAGTGCATTGGCATCCACACCCCCCGATAAGATTTTTCCAGAATGGGGTTGCACTGTATTATGAGCGCGCGCAAGCCGCGTGATATTATCCAATAAAATCACCACATCATGACGATGCTCTACAAGGCGCCGTGCTTTTTCAATCACCATTTCAGAAACTTGCACGTGTCTTTCTGGCGGCTCATCAAAAGTCGAAGAGATGACCTCGCCTTTGACATTGCGGATCATATCGGTGACCTCTTCAGGCCGCTCATCAATCAGAAGAACGATCAAAACCACTTCAGGATTATTCGTGGCAATCGCATTGGCAATATTTTGTAAAATGATCGTCTTTCCTGAACGAGGAGGCGCTACAATAAGGCCCCGCTGCCCTTTTCCAATGGGAGCAGCAAGATCCATCACACGCGTGCTTAGTTGGTCTTTGGTTGTTTCCATCACAAGCCGCTCATCGGGATAAAGAGGAGTTAAGTTCTCAAATAAAATGCGCTCGCGTGCTTTCTCGGGTACTTCATTGTTGATTTTTTCTACTTTCAGCAGTGCAAAATATTTCTCCTTATCTTTTGGAGAACGGATTGTGCCATAGATTGTATCCCCTTTTTTTAGATCGAAACGGCGAATTTGGGCAGGAGAGACATAGATATCTTCAGCAGAAGGCAGATAGTTGTAGTTAGGAGAGCGTAAAAACCCAAATCCATCTGGAAGGACCTCTAAAACCCCTTCACCTACAAGTAGTTCATAGGGCGATTCCGATTTTGCTTTTACAACTTCAAACACCATTTGGGATTTGGTGAGAGACCCAAGATTTTTAAGCCCCATGTTGCGCGCATATTGGTTAAGCTGGTCGATATTCATGCGCTGCAAGTCAGAGATTTTTGTTACAGAAATTGGGCGGTCTTCAGGAGGAGGTTGCTGCTGACCGTTTTCTTGCGTTCGATTAGGCGGTTCGTCTTGGAACATAAGTTAAGATCCTTTCTTGATAAAGTTGAGTTACATTTTTTTTTAATTCTTCAAGGCTTCCATTGTTGCTGATCGTAAAATCAGCTTTTGCTGCTTTTTTTTTCATATCCCACTGGCGCGCCATTCGATTTTCAAATTCTTCTTCTGCAGAATGGAACCTTTTTTTGCATATTTCGGGGTCTGCCACAACGGCCAATACAGCATCAAAAAACAGATGGCTTTCACTTTCAAAAAGAAGCGGCACTTCAGCCACAAAAAGACTGTGTTTATCTGTTTTTTTAATTTGATTATAAAATGCCTTAATTTCATCAATTACAGCGGGATGAAGTATCTGTTCTAAAGCATCCAGTTTATTTTTTTGAGAAAAAACCTTTTTTGCAATTTTGGCCCGATCAAACTGATCTCCATTTAAAATATCGGGACCGAGCAGATCAATGATCTTTTTCCCTATTGTTGTCTTGGGAGATAGCAGCTTGTGGACAATCTGGTCTGCGCTCACATAATAAGCGCCTAAGCTTTCTAATATCTTACAAACTGTTGTCTTTCCTGATGAAAGCCCGCCAGTTACCGCTAATTTCCTCAAACCTAACATTCCCCCCAATTTTTTCCAATAGAAATATCGACTAAAATGGGCACTTTCAAGGTAAAAATAGTCTCCATGATTTTTTTCACTTGGGTGGCCAGAAATTCCACTCTTTCATCGGGTACTTCAAAAATCAGTTCATCATGGATTTGAAGCACCATGAATCCTTCTTCTTTATTGGCTTTCATCATTTTATCAATTTCAATCATGGCCAGCTTAATTAAATCAGCTTGGCTGCCTTGAAGAGGAGTATTGACTGCAAACCGCTCGGCCGCCGCACGCACCATCGGATTTTTGCTATAAATATCAGGGATCGGCCTTTGCCTACCTGTCATTGTGAAAGATTTTCCTGTTTTGCGCACACTTTCTTTGCAAAACTCCAGATATTCTTTAACCTTGCTATAACGCTGGAAGTAGGTCTCAATTAAACCTGCCGCCTCTTTTGTCCCAATATTGAGCTCTTTAGCAAGACCAAAGGCTTGCTGTCCATAAAGAATACCAAAATTGACCGCTTTGGCCTGATGGCGCATCTCAGGAGTTACCTCCTTTAAAGGCACATTAAAAACTAAAGAGGCAGTATAAGTATGGACATCTTCTCCTTCTTTAAATGCCTTTGTGAGTACTGGATCTTCACTTAAATGGGCCAGTAGCCGCAGTTCAATTTGGGAATAGTCGGCAGCCAAATAGCTCCAATGCGGCCTTTGCGGGCGAAAAGCAGAGCGCAGTTTACGTCCTTCAGCAGATCTAATCGGAATATTTTGCAAATTAGGATCTTGGCATGAAAGCCGTCCTGTAGCAGTGACAGATTGATTGAAAGTACAATGGATACGGCCCGTCTTTGGATTTATCTGCTCAGGCAGCGCATCAACATAGGTAGAGCGTAATTTTTCAAAAAAACGGTAGCCGATGATTTTTGAAATGATCGGCGAGCTATCTTCTAAAAGTTCTAGTACTTCTGCACTTGTCGAGTAGCCTGTCTCTGTTTTTTTCGGAGGGCGGATCTGTAATTTTTCAAAAAGAACATGGGAGAGTTGTTTAGGGGAATTTAAATTAAATGTTTCATCAGCAATCTTATAGATTTCTGATTGCAAATAAGCAATCTGATCAGAAAGCTCATGGGACATCTCTTTAATTTTAGAAATGTCTAAGTACATCCCATTCTCTTCCATTTCCATCAGCACAAAAATAAGAGGCAGTTCAATGGTTTTAAAAACAGAAAAAAGATTTTGCTCCTGCAGCTCTTTTTCAAACAGCTCTTTCAATCTAAACGTGTAATCCACATCTTCGCAGCAATAAGCAGTGACTTTCTCCAAGGGAACCGATTTCATCGAGATCTCTTTTTTTCCTTTTCCAATCAGATCAGTAATAGGAATTTTGACTTTGCCAAATTTTTCCAAAACCAGTTCATCAAGACCATGTCTCTGTTTATGAGGAGCAAGAAGATAGGAAGCCAAAATAGTATCAAATGAAAGCGCGCGCACCTGAATTCCATGGTGAAAAAGCACATGCAGATCATACTTGATATTATGACCAAAAAATAACGCTTGCGCATTTTCAAAGACTGGTTTGAGTAGCTGTAAACATCTTTCGCAAGAAAGATTTCCATTCATCGGCACATAAAAAGCCTCTTTGGGTTTAATCCCAAAGCCAATCCCTACAAGTTCTGCCGTCAGAGGATCGATGTTTGTGGTTTCAGTATCGATACAAATTTCTTTGGCATTCAATAGCTTTTCCACAAGGTTTTTGAGCTCATTTTCATCCTTGATCAGTGTGTAAGAAACAGCTTCTTTTTCATCCACTTGACCAAGTTCCTTAAGAAGGGACATAAAATGCATGTCATGATAAAACTGTTTCAATTTTTCTAATTGAGGCTGTTTGAGCAGAAAAAAATCGGCCTCTTTAGGAAAATCGACCTGAGTATGGATCGTTGCAAGCTCACGGCTTAAAAGCGCTGATTCTTTACCAGCTAGAATCAGATCCCGTTTCTTTTCTTTTAGAGTGGGTGCACTTGCTAAAAGCTCATCTAAAGAACCAAATTCCTGCAAAAGCTGCACAGCTGTTTTGGGGCCTATCCCTTCAATGCCAGGGATATTGTCAGATGAATCGCCCATGAGTGCAAGCAGATCAACCATCTGCTCTGGAAAAACGCCAAAAAGCTCTTGCACTTTTTCTTTATCGATCAAAAGATTGCCCTTATGCGGGTTAATCACAAACACATGGTCAGAGACAAGTTGACACAGATCTTTGTCACTTGTGCACAAATAGATATCAGTCCCCTTTTTTTCTCCCCATTTAGCAATGCTTCCCATCACATCATCGGCCTCTACCTTGGGGACTGAAAGATAAGGGATACCGGCAAGCTCACAAAATTCAATGGCTTTTTCCAATTGGGCATAAAGATCATCAGGCATTGCTTTGCGATGGATCTTATAATCGGTGTAAATGCCCTTCCGATGGTGGGTGCTCTGAGGGCCATCAAAAACAGCGACAAAATGGGTCGGACTAAAATCTTTAATGATTTTAAAGATAGAGCGAATAAATCCATAAAGCCCACCTGTGGATTCTCCCTTCAAATTGGTCATTGTCGGGCCAATCGCGTAGTAGGATCTAAACAAAAAATTCACTGCATCGATAACGTAGATGCTTTTCATGTCTAATGCATGGGTTGGTATAAATATAAGAACTTGCCGCTCATTTCAGAGCTGATATTTGGCCCTAAAGGAAAGACATGGGTTACTTTTCCTTTCAAAAATTGGGCATTTCCTTGAGCTAACTCTGATATTATACCATGTGGCGGCTCTATATGCAATACTTGATACTTTTCATCTTTTTTGATGTTTGCAGCAGCAAGCAGCTCTGTCAGTGCCGCACTATAATGGCTATTTCCATCATCAATAAAACCGATCGCTTCCGCCTCTTTTGCTATAAATACCTGAGCCCCATAGTCTTGGATAAGACTTTCACGGTTAATGGCAGGGCGCGCAGCAGTCACAATATCG
>CAYSQP010000072.1:0-4929 GCA_964433285.1 uncultured bacterium
AAGGAATACGACTTTATAGCGATAACCTATTGACTTATACGCGTTGCCAAGAACAAACTGGTGGATTGCAAGTGTTTCTTGGGGACTTTGACCGGGCTGGCTTGTGCGTCAACTTCCACAGCTTCGGCAACATGAACTTCGGCGTGGGTGCCCGGCGGAAGTTCTAAGGTCATTGCTGACTCCTAGGAAAGTTTTTTATTTAGAAGCTCGTTGACGAGTTCAGGGGACGCTTTTCCTTGTGTGAGTTTCATGACCTGTCCGACAAGGAAGCCAAAAGCCCTCGATTTGCCTGCTTTAAAATCGGCAACAGATTGGCTATTTTCCTTGAGCACCTGATCAACCAAAGACTCGATTGCCTTTTTGTCATGAAGAGGTTGGAAGTCTGGATTCTCTTGAACAATAAGCTCGCTATCTTTGCCAGGGTGGAGCACCATCTCGTCGGCCACCATTTTGGCAATTTTGCCTGTGATAGTGCCTTTTTCAATCATTTTCACTAGTTTGGCAATATTGCTGCTTTTGAGTCCTGATTTTTTTAATGTTGTGCTTTTCTCTTTTAGCCGCCCTGCAAATTCTACAATCAGCCAGTTGCAGATAGAAGAAGGGGAATTGCACACTGCTAAAGCCTCTTCATAGAAATCTGAAAGGTATTTGTCATTTATCAAGATAGCGGCAGCATCAGCGGGAAGTTTAAATTGTGAAAGGTAGCGCTGATATCTTTGGTGAGGAAGCTCAGGAAGAGAACGTCGCACCTCTTCTAAATATTCATCAGTGAGGGTCAGTGGAGGCAGATCAGGTTCAGGGAAATAGCGGTAGTCTTTTGCCTCTTCTTTTTCACGCATGATCACTGTTTCTTTTTTTTCGATATCAAAGCGGTATGTGCCGGCGGCAACAGCGATTTTATGCTCTTCATGAGGATATTGGGTATAGGCGCGCACCTGCCTTAAAAACTCCGCTTCTAAGGCTAGCTCCATGTTATGGAAAGAATTGAGATTTTTGACCTCAATTTTGGGGCGGAATATTTTTTCTGTTTTAAGGCGCACTGAGATATTCACATCGATTCTTAAACTACCCTCTTCCATATTACAATCGGAAGCATCTAGATATTCCATGATCGATTTGATCGCATTGGCATAAGCGGAAGCCTCTTTGGGAGAGTGAAGGCATGGTTCAGAAACAATTTCAAGGAGCGGCACTCCTGCACGGTTATAATCAATGGCAGCAAAAGTTGTGAAATGTTTTAACATCCCGGTATCATCTTCAATATGGGCTCTGTTGAGCGCAAAATGTTTTGTATGGCCGCCCACATCACAAATAATGGTACCGCCTTGGACTAAAGGCTCATAAAATTGGGTGATTTGGAAATTACGGGGGCTATCTGGATAAAAGTAAGATTTGCGATCAAAACTAGAGCTTCTACGGACATGGGCATTAACAGCAAGGCCAAATTGAACAGCTTTGTGCACAGCTTCTTTATTTAAAACGGGAAGTGAACCAGGCTGGCCTGTATCTACTTCAGTGATATTGGTATTTGGCTCTTGTCCAAATTGGTTAGGGGCACGGCTAAATAACTTAGATTTCGTATTTAATTGGACGTGGATCTCAAGGCCGATGATAGGCTCCCACTCTTCGTAGTTCATAGGATCTCCTTGTCAAAAGTCTTTGGAATGAGTCTATGAAACGGTGTGGCCTGTTCAAAAGCATAAGCAAAACGGAGCACTTCTGCATCATGCATTTGCGCGCCTAGAAGTTGCAATCCAAAGGGTTTCTGATGCTGATCAAAACCAGAAGGGATGGAAATCCCTGGGAGTCCTGCAAGATTGGCGCTCACGGTATAAAGATCTTGAAGGTACTCTTGTAGGGGATTTTGGCAGGCACCCAAAGGAAGCGCTGTTGTCGGTGTGCAAGGAAGTGCAATCACGCTACAAATGCCAAAGGAGCGGGCAAACTGTTCGATGATCAGCGCACGTGCTTTTTGTGCTTTTTTGTAATAAGCGTCTTGGTAACCAGAGGAAAGAACAAAAGTGCCCAAAAGAATCCGGTTTTTAACCTCCTGGCCAAATCCTTCTTGCCGAGAAAAATTGTAAAGCTCCTCAATGGTTGTGGCGTGCGCTGATCTTTTGCCTTTTGCAATGCCATCAAAGCGAGCTAGATTTGTAGAGGCCTCCGCTGTGGCAATAATGTAGTAAGTGGCAATCGAATATTTTAGAATATCAAGATCAACTTCTACAATTTTAGCCCCCAGCTGTTTGTAAGTATCTAAACAGAGTTGGAAATTGACTTTAGTCTCTTCGGGCAGATCCTTTAAAAAACTCAAAGGAACCCCGATGGTCTCTCCCTTGATCGGCCTTTGCATCATTTCCACATGGGCAACAGCGGGAAGATTGAAACTAGTTGCATCCATCGGGTCGTGCTGGGCGATCACATCCATCATGAGTGCAATATCATGCACACTAGTTGCAAAAGGACCAATCTGATCTAAAGAAGAGGCAAACGCAACAAGCCCAAAGCGCGATACTTTTCCATAGGTCGGTTTAAATCCTACAATTCCAGACATGGCGGCAGGTTGACGGATAGAGCCGCCTGTATCGGTCCCAAGAGCAAGAGGACAAAGGCGTGCGCTGACAGCGGCGGCTGGCCCACTTGAAGATCCTCCTGGTGAGCAGGAAAGGTCCCAGGGATTTTTTGTGGGGTAGAAAGCAGAATGCTCACCCGATGAGCCCATCGCAAACTCATCCATATTGTTTTTGCCGATTAAAATCGCATCTTCTTGCTCCAAGAGTTTGACTGTAGTGGCATCAAATAGCGCACGGTAATTGGATAGAAATTGTGATGCGCATGTTGTTTTTTCGCCTTTAATATGAATGATATCTTTGATCCCAATAGGCAGACCAGCCAGCCTGCCAAGAGGCTGATTTTTTTTTCTTTTTTTATCGAGTTCTTTTGCTTTGTTGAGCGCTTTTTCAGAGAAAACAGAAAGAAAAGAGCCCAGTTTGCTATCGAAATGTGCAATTCGCCTTAGGAATGTATCGGTGATTTTCTCAGCGGATAACTCGCCTTTTTTAAAATGTGAAGAGAGAATGTGAGCAGGAAGCTTGTACATAATTAGAATTTAATAATGGGTGGTACGCGCACCATACCGCCAACGTGCGAGCCGCTATTTTCTAAAAAATCCTCTCTGGGGATGGTGGCGCCCACATGATCCTCGCGCAGAACATTTTTTGTAGTTTCCACAACACGCGCACAAGGGAGAATATCTTCAGTATGTAACTCGCTCAGCTGCTCAATGTAGGCCAAAATATGGCTTAAGTTTTTTGCCAGTTGAGTCTTTTCTTCTTCAGAACACTCAATGCGGCATAGTTTAGCTAAATGGTTGATCTGGCTTTTATCCATAGCAGGCCAGTATAACTTTATAAAAAGTTGGTGACAAGGGCTAAATAATTTGTTAAATATGAAGTAAAAAGGGGAGAAAACTCATGAAAGGGTTTTTAAGTATTATCGCTTATATTTTAGTGATCGTGGGTGCATTGAACTGGGGCCTTTGGGGATTTTTCCAGTTTGATTTTGTTGCCTGGCTATTCAAAGGCAATACAAGTTGGGCAAGCCGTGTGATCTATGCTTTGATCGGGCTTTCAGGTCTTTTGCATTTAGGCTGTTTTGGAAGATGCTGCAAAGCAATCTGTTGCAGAAGCTGCTGCAGCTGCGGCCATAGCCATGAAGGCGGCCCATGCTCTTCGTGCGAGTGCAAAAAACATAAGTAGAAAGTGAATATCTTAATCACTGGAGAGAGCGGTTTTATTGGAAGCGCTCTCTCTTCTTTTCTTAAAAAATCGGATTATCAGATCAAAAAGCTTGTCCGCACCAAAAAAAATCTGCAACCGGATGAGATTTTTTGGGATCCTGTCTCTGGAGAAGTCAATAAAGATGATTTTGAAGATTTTGATGCTGTCATCCACCTGGCAGGGAAAAATGTTGCCAGTGGAAGGTGGACAAAAAAAAGAAAACAGGAGATTTTCTTAAGTCGCTGTCGTGATACCTGGCTGCTATCCCAAGTATTATTGCGCCTTTATAGACCACCTAAAACCCTTATTTGTGCCTCGGCTGTTGGTATTTATGGCAATCGAGGAGATGAAATTTTAACAGAGGAGAGTGCAGTTGGGGAAGGCTTTTTGGCTCATGTGTGTAGCGAGTGGGAAAAAGCAACCATTCCAATTGCAAATCGCGGCACCCGTGTTGTCAATGGTCGTTTTGGGCTTGTACTTGGCGCATCAGGGGGGATGCTGCACAAAATGGTTCCTTTTTTTAAGTGGGGTTTAGGAGGTGTGCTTGGCAGTGGCAAGCAGTTTGTTTCTTGGATTGCACTAGAAGATTTACTTTGCGCTATTGAATTTGCACTTACACATCAAGAGTTAGAAGGACCAGTCAATATGACAGCTCCCTCTCCTGTGACGATGGAAGAATTTGTAAAAACAATTGCAAAAGCATTGCACAGACCTGCTTTTTTCCATCTTCCAGCGCCTCTTCTAAAATTGCTGCTAGGGGAGATGGCAACTGAACTTTTTTTAACCAGCACGCGTGCAATTCCTGAGAAATTGATCCAGAGTGGATTTGATTTTCAATACCCTGAACTTAAACTTTTTTGTGACCAGGCCCTGGTTTAGGGTGATGGTGAGGCTTGTTATTGCCAAGCTGATCATCTAACTTTTGAGTGGCCTTAAAATTGTCAGTCACTTTAGCTTGATCTAGCCATTGCCCCATAGAGCCTAGCACGCCATCGACGCTTTTTAAAAAATCCTCAACGGCGCCTACAAATTTACCACCCATTTTTTCAGCCATTTTTTTCATTTCAGGCCCATATTTTAAAAGGTCGCTGCGGATTTTATTTCTGGCAGCTTCTATCTGCTTTTCAGATCCCTCTTCATTTAAAGCAAG
>CAYSQP010000073.1:0-4883 GCA_964433285.1 uncultured bacterium
ATGCGAACATACACCCAGCGGCTCTTTTGGCATTATTCTCAATAAACCGCTCGAAGTGCAATTGCCAGATGAGCTTTTAAGTTTAGAAAAGCAGGCCAATTCACGTATTACCATCCGAGCAGGCGGGCCAGTGCAGCCCAATCAGATGATGCTTGTCCATTCTGCAGAAACCATTGGCGAGCAAGCATTAAAATTATGTGATGGAGTTTACCTGGGAGGCGATTTACAATTTTTGCAAGAATCGATAGCAACCCCTAATGGCCCTTATATCCATCTCTGTTTTGGCTATACTGGCTGGCCTGCAGGGCAGCTGGAACGGGAATTTCTAAATGGCAACTGGTTTTTGCATCCTGCCAGTGCCCGCCTTGTGTTTGAAACTCCTGCAGAAAAGATGTGGCAAACAATCTTGCGTCAAATGGGTGGAAAATATGCCACTCTTTCCATGATCCCCGAGGATCTTTCCTTAAACTAAAAAAATGCCTGATGAAAAAATTCGTTTTTGATGAAAATCGCATCCCCCTGCAATCCTTCTCTGTACCAATGGGCAAGGAGTGTAAATCCAGAATCCTCAAGAAATTTTCTTAAGTCTTTAAATTGCGTCATCCCTTTTCTAAATTCCTTGAAATTCGTTTCAGTATAGATCACTCTTACTGTACCCAAGATCTTGGGAGAACTTTTTAATACTTGGAGCTCCATCCCCTCTAAATCCAGCCACATAAAGTCAATACGCTTAACTTTATTTTCCTTGCACCAATCATCTAAAACAACACAGGGAACTCTTATTTTTGGACCTTGATAGTGGACCTTCATCCATTCAGAAGGCTCAAGCAATGAACTGGCTCCCTCATATTCTGCATTATCTTCATCTGTTCCATGGCAAACATAAAGTGTTGCTTTCCCATTGTAATCAGAAGCTGCAAGCCGATAGGGATAGATATTGGGGATATCTTTTGTTCTTTCCCATAACTCTTTAAATGCATGCGGATTGGGCTCAAAAGAGATCACTGTCACCTCTGGCCACCTTTCTACAAATTGAATAGTCTCAGTACCGTAATGGGCCCCTGCCTCAAAAATCACCGGTTTTTCAGGAAGAAACCGATCAATAAGGTCAAGCCTTCTGTATTCATATTCGGAAAAAAATCCTTCAAATTGATCAGAATGTACCTTTGCAAACAGAAAAATTAAAACAACCAGAATTAACCGCATCATGTCCCCCTACGTTACAGCTTGAAGGAAAAAGAACCTCATTTTAAATTTGTAGGATGAAAAAAATCTATTGTTCTCTTTGTCTTTTCTTTGCCGTTGTTTTGGAAGCTGAACCAGAAATTGGAAAAATCGTTACAGCCACTAAACGGATTGATCTACAAGAGTTTCCAAACGCTTTTAATCCTTCGATCATTAAGATCGACCAAGGCATTCTTCTTGCGTTTCGATATTCTCCAGATCTTGAATATGAACCGTGGATTTCCTATATCGGTGTTGTGCTTTTAAATGAGAATTTCGAAATTGTCTCAAAGCCGCAACTTTTAAATAGCCGTATTGGAAATGCTAAAATTCCCTCCCAGTCAGAAGATGCCCGTTTATTTTCCTATAAAGACAAGCTATACCTGATTTTTAATGACAACTCGGATGTGTATTGTCCGACTCTTTGGGACAGGCGCGATATGTTCATGGCAGCGCTTTCTTATAATGGGCAAGATTTTGAGCTCTCAAATCCAGTTAAACTGATCCACACAGAAAAATACCCTCATCGACTTTGGCAAAAAAATTGGTGCCCCTTTGTTTGGCAAGATACTCTTCTGATCACTTATACAATTAATCCCCATGAAGTTCTTTATCCTAGTATGAAAGGCAGCTGTTATTCTTGTTATGAAACAGTGGTTGACACAGGTTGGAATTTTGGCGAATTAAGAGGAAGTGGTTCAGCGCAGCTTGTCGATGATGAGTACCTCTCTTTTTTCCATTCAGGGATTTACACCTCTTCTAAGGCCTCTTATGATTTAGAAATGTGGCACTATTACATGGGGGCATGCACTTTCTCTGCAGATCCTCCTTTTCAGATGACTAAAATCACTCCCCTTCCCATTATCGCTAAAGGGTTTTATACCCCATCTACATATGAAAAAAGAGTGATTATGCCTGGCGGCTTTGTAGTCTCTGATCACTGTATTTACGTTGCTTATGGAAAAGATGATTGCGAACTTTGGATTGCCACTTTAGATAAAGAAGAGCTTAAAAAAGCAATGGTTCCTGTCCAGCCATCTCATTGATTTCTAGGAATAAAAGTGGGAGCAAGATTAAAAAAATGTGAGGATCTATTTTTGCATTTAAAAAATGGAATAATATCGATTTTAAAGCCTGCATTGAATTGCTCAAGCAGCTGCATTGCAGAGATGTTTAAATGGGCGGTTGCCGAGGTATGGCTCACAATATTAAGAGGGATATTCACCACTTTAGAACTTTCAAAACAAAGACCATAGAGCTCTAAATTAATCTCTCCAAACTGATCTTCTAGTGTATTAGGATTGGAAAAGAGTGCCTCTTTTAGATGGCCTTCGATCTTTTTTGTCTTGTAGATTGTCATATCAAGCGTATTAGGATAAGCCCAATCCCCTACTCCATCTTTAAACTGCCACTTATAAATTTGATGACCTACCTCAATAAGGGGTGGAATTGCGCCAAATTGATTGGATGACAAACAATCATCGATATTGCGGCCTAAACGCAAAAAAAAGCCATGGCCAGCTGTCCTTTCTAACGCATCTACACACTGCTTAAAATCGATCTCATCTGTGACAATAATATCATCGACTGCAAACGCAATATATTCTGATTCAGAGTTACAGATCTCTTGGATAAGTAGTGGCTTAAAATCAGAAGGCCCACTTGTTTGCTGGATAAATCGCACTTGAGGAAATGCATCGCTCACAATTTTATAGCCATCAGCATATTCTTGATGGGAAGTGCGGTAGATCACCACTGTTTGATGGAGATGGCGCCCATGCTGGTACAAAGACTCTAAAAAAGCATAGAGCTGTAGAGGGCGATCATAAGAAAAAACAATGCAATTAACCTCTGCAGAAAAAAGAACTGTTTGTAGAAGCAAGAAACTGAATAGGTATTTTCGAAATAACTCTATTTTGATACGCTTTTCCTAAAGATGATTTTACCGTTTATTTTTATTCTCTTTTCTCTCTTTTTGCAAGCAGAAGTGCAAGACCATTTTAAAAAGCTGCCAAAAGCAAAATCAAGCCACCACTCCATGCGCAATATCGATTTTATCTATATGATCAACCTGGATCAGAGACCAGAAAAATGGGCGCTTTCCTCTAACCAACTTGCCATTTATGATATCTACCCTTACCGATTTTCTGCTGTTAATGGCTGGGAATTAACTCTAGAAGATCTAAATGACGTCGGGCTTAAATTTTCTCCTGAAATGCAGGGGGGATACCTTGGCACTTGCTACCATCTTGATGGCCATTTTGAACCGAGCCATGAGAAGATTGAGCGGTATGGGCAGACCTACTTTTCCCATTGCCTTTCGCGTGGCGCCATCGGAATTGCACTTAGCCATCTTTCTATTTTGCAAGATGCCTATGATTCTGGCTATGAAACGATCTGGGTGATGGAAGATGATATTGAAATTATTCAAGATCCACGCATTCTGCCAGATCTGATTGATCATCTAGATGATCTAGTCGGTAAAGAAAATTGGGATATTCTATTTACCGATAGAGATATGCGCAAACCTGATGGTTCCTACGTGACTGCCATCGGCGGCTCCTGGCGGCCCGACTATATGTACCAGGTTTCTAAGTGTAATTATGCGACAAAGATCGACATTAGCCCTGAATTTCGAAAAATCAAGGCACGCTTTGGCGCCCATTCGATGATTCTTCGAAGAAGCGGGATTAAAAAACTTCTGGATTATTTTAAGGCCCATCAGATTTTTCTCCCTTACGATATGGAATTTTATCTGCCTTGTTATATCAACTTTTTTACCGTTGCCTATGATGTTGTGTCAAATTTACGTAATGCGCCCTCTGATAACGGGGGGCCTAACTATTTAAAAGGAAACCCATGAAAAAGCTACTTGTGATTCTATGTCTCTATTCCTCGCTGTTTGGCGTAGAGTTTAAAAAAGCCGAAGAGATCACTTATGAAAAACTATTAGAAATAGGGCGGCAAACGGGAACAACAGATTATGTGTGCTATTTGCAAAAAATCTTTAGCCAAATGAAGGTGGGTACATTACTAGAATTTGGATATGGCTATGCCACAAAATACTTTCTTGATGAGTGTACAAAAGTGATTTCTGTTGAATTTGTCACCCATGGATGTGGCCCTGATGGGATCAAAGGGTTTCTGCAGCTTTTCAAAGACCGACCTAACTGGATCCCTGTCGCCTACTTTACTGGCTATGTAGGCGATACAAGCTGGGCGCCTTATAAATATTTTGGTACTGACAAAGTCTATAAAGCGATTAGTTATCAGTGCGCCACAGAGCAAAATTATGCGCTCATTGATGGTTCCTATTTAAATGAACTCAAAGAGTTTATTACTAATTTTGCCAAGTCCAATAAAATCGACGTTGCCGTTGTCAATACAACGGCCTTTATACGCGGTGATTTAGTCCAGCTGCTATTTGATAAAGTGCCCATTATTCTTGCGCATAATACTTATGCACGAAAGTTAGGGAAAAAAGAGGATGTGTATGGTTATTCCAGAGTCAAAACGCCTGATAACTATGAAGAGATCTATTTAAGCGAAGGATCTGGGTCAACGATCTGGATCAACAAATCAGAAAAGTTTAAACCGCTTATTGACCAGTTTTTAAAATGAGATATTTACTCGCATTTCTGCTTTTTTTCTCTACTATT
>CAYSQP010000074.1:0-4845 GCA_964433285.1 uncultured bacterium
AGGAGCGCTGGTTTGGCGCTTGTCTTTTTGAAGGGATTGGATCACTCACTTATCAGTGGCTTGAGCATGTCAATATTCATGTAGGCTATCGCGGGATGATTGTTGCCGGACTGGCACTGGCGCCTAAGCAGCTTTCAAAAGCAGTGCCGCCTCACCGCACTATCCGCTCACACAGCAGCATCGTCTTAGACGGCTTTTTCTCAGGCATCACATTAAGTTTCTAGAACTAAATGCAACCACAGAGACACAGAGACACAGAGTTAAGAGGGAGAGTATAAGTTTATTTTTTTCGGGGCAGCGAACCCGAAAAAAATGAAGCTCTGCCACTTAAGTGGCAATGAAGAATTAAAGATGAGCACAGAGAAGAATTAACTGATCTCTTTGCCTGGCGCAGAACAATAGTTCAAGACAGGCAACGAGGTCTATTTTTTTCGCTTCGCTCGCGAAAAAAATAACTCTTCCTCTCTCTCTTAACTCAGTGTCTCTGTGCCTCTGTGTTTATCTTACTGAAAATAAAAAAAGAGAACCGGAGATGGTTCAAAGCATAAGCTTTGGGTTCTTAAGGCTGCTACCTTCCGGTCCTGACCTGGTTCAAACGGCTTATTCTTTGAAGTCCCCGATTCAAAAAGCTAGTTTACCAAAGAGAGTTGTTTATTGCCACACAGGTGAAATCTTTTCTTCACTTAAGTTATCTTTGGTATCTAAAGTGCGCATATAAATGAGCTGAACGCCAGGGAAAAATGTTTTCAAAATTTTCCTTGAGTTTTCTCTTCTTTTTAACAAAATATCAGCGCTCGCAAGACAAAGCCCCACTCCAGGCCCTTGTCCATAACCTGAAAAGACTATCTGATGATCATCAACTTTGAGCGTGAAATCATTGCTTTTCAAAAGAGCTGGGCCTAATGCTTTTTGCAGAGCAAAAAAATCGATGCTTTTTGTCTCATCTGCACTGCTGCAGCGCACGCCATAGACTTTACCGCTTTTATCGGCATTAAAAAGATCGATTTTTACAATGCTATCTAATTTCATCACTTCGGCAAGTTTTTGTTTGTCAACGGTAAACGTCCAGTTATTTTTAGCGCGATTAAAAGCCGATGGAAGCGCTTCAACACCAGCAGGCGTAGCGCCCCCTTTTCTAAAGACCGATGCATAAGAAGCAGTTTTCCCTGCGCAATCTTGTGAAATGGCAGCAGGGAAAGGCTTTTCATTAAATGTCATGATCAGATGTTTGGTCTTTTCAACGGCATTTTCTACATACTGATTTTTTTGCGCGCTTTCTACGCCTTCATATTGGGTTTTTTCGGCTTCTAAATGCCAGCTGGCATCTTTATTTTTATGGGCTAAATAATAGAGGTTGGTACGCTCGACAATTGCCACCATCTCGAGCAGCTCTTCTGAAATCTGTTTTGTTGTGGAGGCAAGTGAAGATTTTAGATAGTTTTCGATATCGACTTCATTAATCACGCTCAGCTCATTGCCAACCGCATAGACCTCAACACAACCTTTATACTGGATGCCATTGACTAAGATCGCACTTTCTGGATCACCAGGGACAAGACGCATTTCAAAGATACCGGGCATCACATCACCCCATCTTAAGCCTCCTCGCGACACACTCAATTTGCCCCGTTTTCCAGAAATACCCGATTCAATCAGCAAATCTGTTTTGGGATTGTAGACTAAAAATTTGCCTCTAGCATCTAAAAATAGGTCGGGAGTGATCTTTTCTAAGACCACTTTCACGGTAGCTGGCTTTGCCTTCTTTGAAATGTCATAAGGGACAGAATTCATATGGTTAGATGCAGCGCCCTGCAACAGGGGAGAAAGGCACAGAGAGCCGCATGTCAATAAAAAGAGGAATTTCATAATTGATCTCCGTTTGTTTTTAGCTTTAAATGTTCATAAGCAAATTTTGTCGCTTCCCGCCCTCTAGGCGTCCGTTTTAAAAACCCTTGCATGATCAGGTAGGGTTCATACACTTCTGAAAGGGTGATAGGATCTTCACCCAAAGCCACAGCCAGTGTATTTAAACCGACAGGCCCACCTTGATGATGCTCGATAATCAGACTTAAAATCTTCTTATCCATCTCATCTAACCCTTTGTGATCGATGGCAAGCATCAAAAGCGCTTCATTGGCTACTTTCTGGTCAATGCCTTTTTTGGTATGCATCTGGGCATAATCGCGTGTCCATCGCAACAAATGATTCGCAATTCGCGGCGTACCACGTGAGCGCAGCGCAATCTCTAAAGCTCCCTTTTCATCAATCGGAACTTTTAAGATTTTGCTCGAGCGCAAAACAATTTGCATCAGCACTTCCGGCTCATAATAATCTAAACGGCAGGTAAAAGAAAAGCGAGATCGCATGGGACTGCTCAAAAGCCCAAAGCGCGTGGTGGCACCAATCAAAGTAAAGGGAGATAGTTTGATCTGGACAGAGCGTGCTGCAGGACCACTATCGATCATCAGATCCAAAGAGAAATTTTCCATTGCTGAATAGAGATATTCTTCGATGACGCGCGGCAATCGATGGATCTCATCAATAAAAAGCAGATCCTTCTCTTGTAAATTGGTTAAAAGACCAGCTAAGTCGGCTGCTTTTTCAAGAGCAGGCCCAGAGGTGATCGTGAGCTTTCCTCCCATCTCTTGGGCAAGAATATGGGCAAGTGTTGTTTTGCCTAAACCAGGCGGCCCATAAAAAAGTGTGTGGCCAAGCGTTTCATTTCTATTTTTGGCTGCGCCGATAAAAATTTCAAGACGCTCTTTGAGCTGCTCTTGGCCTAAAAAATCTCCTAATTGAAAGGGACGAAGCGTTTGTTCAAAGGGTTCATCTGATTCTTTTTTCCATGAAGAGTGGGTAAAAGATTCCATAAAAAATTCCTGTAACTATATACTGTAGCACATTTCCCATTACCATATAATAAAGGATCAAATATGAGCATTCAATCTGACCGTTGGATTCGAGAAATGGCACAAAAACATAAGATGATCGAGCCTTTTTCCGCCACTTTAGTGCGTCAAGTGGATGGGAAAAAGGTGATTAGTTTTGGACTTTCCAGTTATGGCTACGATTTGCGCGTTTCCAATGAGTTTAAGGTGTTTACCAATCTTAATAACTCTCTTGTAGACCCGAAAAATTTCAATAAAAATGCTTTTGTTGATTTAGTGGCAGATACCTGTATTATTCCACCTAATTCCTTTGCACTTGCCCGCAGCGTGGAATATTTCCGCATTCCGCGCAATGTGCTTACCTTGTGCATTGGAAAATCCACCTATGCCCGGTGCGGGATCATTGTGAATGTGACCCCTTTTGAGCCCGAGTGGGAAGGGTATGTCACATTGGAGATTTCTAATACCACCCCTCTTCCTGCTAAAATTTATGCCTATGAAGGGCTTGCGCAGGTGCTTTTTTATCAAGCTGCAGAAGATTGTGAAGTCTCTTACGCCGACAGAAAAGGCAAATACATGGGTCAAAAAGAAATCACCCTTCCTCTTGCATGATAATGGCAGTTTTTTTATGAATCGAAATAGAGGTCGCTTAAATTGAGCCGTGTAATTTCTAAAAACCAGTCTCTTTTTTTCAATTTTATTCACCGCTTCTGGTGGCTGCTGCTGTTTATTACCCTCTGTTTGGCTATATATGCCAAGGGGATGCAAAAGAAAAAGGAGATTTTTTTTCAGCTAGATAGCAAAATCAAAGATTTACAGCTGCAAAAAGAGATGGCCCTTCAGAAAAGGGAGCAGCTGCAGCTTCAAATTGAAAGCCAGAATGATCCAGCGTGGATCGAGATGCTTTTGATGAAAAAGCTAGGTGTTGTTCCAGAGGGGCAAGTGAAAGTTTATTTCGAAAGGGAATGACCTATATTCTAATTGCTATTCTGATTTTTTTTCTGTTCGGTATTGCGTTTTCCGCAGCTTCTGAAACAGCCCTTTTTTCCCTTTCTCCTATTAAAATCAAGAGCTTCAAAGAAGATGCCAATCCCAAAAAGCGACTTGTTGCCTACTTAGTTTCTCGTCCTCAAGATCTTCTGATTACGATGATCATTATCAATGTGACCATGAGCATCTTGATCCAGAACCTATTTTCCACCCTATTTGGGGATTTTTCAGGGTGGGCGCTTACAGTTGGCCTTCCCTTAGCGCTCATTCTAGTGTTTGGAGAGGTCATTCCCAAATCGATCGGCTTTGCCAATAACACAACCATTAGTTGCCAGGTTGCCAGGCCGCTTTTTATCCTCCAGAAAATCATGCTTCCTTTCCGCAAGATCCTGCTGGCAATTACCAATAAGATCTTTCGCTGGATGTTTTTCTATTTAAAGAAAGAAGAGGAGATCTCGGTGGCTGAATTGGAGCATGCCTTAAGAACATCGGAGGCTACAGGGATTTTAGGCGCAGATGAGGCAGATTTGATGCAGGGTTATCTCAATTTAGAAGAGTCAACAGTCAAAGAATTTATGCGGCCAAGGGAAGATGTGCTTTTTTTTGACTTGAAAGAGCCTCTTTCCGATATTGTTCATCTTTTTGTCGATCAAGAATGCACGCGTGTGCCTGTCTGTGAAGGTGGACTAGATCAGATCAAGGGCATTATGACAAGCGGGGTTTTTTTCATTAACCGTGATTATATCAAAAGCACAAAAGATCTATCCCGGTTTTTAAAAAAGCCATTTTTTATTCCAGAGTCTTCATCGGCAAAAGCATCCCTAGATAAGATGTATGAGAAAAGAGAGGCGATTGCCATTGTAGTCGATGAGTATGGCTCTTTTTCTGGGCTTATTTCCCTTGAAGATTTAGTGGATGCAGTTGTTGGTGAGATAGTAGATCGTATGGATGAGAAAAGCCGGTTAAT
>CAYSQP010000075.1:0-4831 GCA_964433285.1 uncultured bacterium
GGAGTAAACTTGCTAAAATCTCATTTTGGGGCAAATAATTAAGAGCGTCATGGCAAAAAATAAGGTCGGCATCTGGTAATGGATCTTTTGAAATATCTAAATTTTGAAAATGTATTATATTTGATTCATATTTTTCCTTGGTTTTTTGCAGCATTTTTTCCCGCGGATCGATGCCAATATATTTCTGGACAACTGCGAGCATCTCATAGACCCATTCAGCCTCGCCACAAGGGATATCGACAATGGTTTTAATTTCAAGGCCTATGAATAGGCGAAATAGCTCCTCTTTTAAGGCTTTGGTGGCAAAAGGGTGGCTGATTGGGATACTTGCAGGCAGCTCTTTTTTTCTTAAAAGAAAAGCGGAGGGAATCAAAATAGCAAAAGCAAGAAGAGCTGCAATCCAGAGTTTACGCGGCTTCATTTTTCTGTTTTTTCTTACGTATGAGGTAAAAGAAGATAGCTACAAAGGCAATAATATTTAATGAGAGCACCGTTTTGCCAATCATCCGGATCGTGCGATTTTTCTGTTTGATTTTATCCATCGCCCTGCGCGCATTTTTTTCAAACTCGCGGTTTTTTTCTTCCGCATCTGCCCAGGAGTTGGCGAAAAAATGTTTAGAATAGAGCGGGGAAATTCCTTTTTTTGCAAAGAAAAAAGCGGCCGGCAGAACAATATCGGTATTGCCTGGAAGATCAATGTTTTTTTTGAGTGCATGTGTTAGCATCATGTATGTTCTTTCCATGACAAGTTGGGTGCGTGAATAGCCATCTTTTCCGCGGTATTTTTTCCCAATTTTACTCCACTCTTTGATAATTAGATCAATCACACTTTTAATCACTGGATGGCCAGGGCGGGACCCTAATAGGCCAATGCCTGCAGTAATATTGCGACCAGCAAGTGGGGGATGAGGAGTTTCAAGGCCGCAATAAAAATCAAACCCGCGATGGATAGAATCAAAGCTAGTCAAGCAATTAGCATCATGGTCGATGTATAGGCCACCTTCTTGATAGAGAATCTCAAAACGCAAAATATCTGATTTTTCCCCATAATTTTGAGATTCTTCAAAAAACTTTTTCAAAAATTGAAAGGGAAATGCATCGATTCTGTACACTTCCATGCCATTGCATGGCGGCGGTCTGTCTCTATCTGTCCAAAATTTCACTTTCCAATCGGGATTTTTAGCGATCCATGTGCGGATATTTTCCACAGATAGTGGAGGGAAGGGACGCGGCCCAATCCAGATTAGATGAACAACACGGGGGATTTTAAATTCTCCCTCTGTTTGGAAAAGATGGCTTTTGTTTTTAACATAGAGAGATTTAAATTTTTCTAGAGCAGCAACATCATCCTCTTTTTTGATGTGGATCCAGTATTCAGTCCCTTTGCCCATCAGTTTATCAAATTCAACCTCATCTGCATTTTCTGAAAAAAGAAAAGGGGTGGTGAGCAGGAAGAAAGCAAGAATTAACGGTTTAACCTTCATATGATTTTCTCATTGTTCTGGCAAAAGAAAAGAGAATAATTAAGCTCAAAAGAACGCCTAAAGACATAAGTAAAACAATTTTTAGTGATTCATGATTTTTACTTAGAATCTCTTCAAAATGACAGCACATTTTTGTCTCGAAATCATTTTCATCTTTTGTCCAGGTTTCTTCATGTGTGTGCAAGGCAATTGTTGAAACAGATTTTTTCATATGGCTAAAGTAGCTCGCGGGAAATATGATGTCCATGGTTCCTATTGTGCCCAATTTTCGGTCTATGGCTTCGTTTAATGCCCACTGGGTTCTATGGGCAAACCGGTTTTTTATGGCCGATTTGGATTGGCCAGGGTAGATCTCTTCTAATCTTTTCCAATTTTCACTGAGCCAAATAATGGCCTCTTGCAGAATAGAATGGGAAGCTTTTGCAGCGATTAAATGGGTGGCAACATAAACAGAAGAGCTTAAAACAGAAGGGCCCAATTTCTCTAGTCCACAATAAAAATCCAGCGCCTGATTTAAGTTATCCAGCGTACTACATGGCTTAACATCGTGGTCGACATAGACGCCGCCTTCTTGAAAAAGAATTTCATAGCAGAGCACTTTTGCTTTTTCGCCAAAATTATCTGACTGATCATAAGCATCGGAAAGAAACTTAAAAGAAAATTCCTCTACAAGCTGCTTTTTCATTTTTTTAAGAGGGGGCGCACGATTAATATCGGTCCAAAATTTCACTGTCCAATCGGGATGCAGCTCGATCCATTTTTCAATTTTTTCTAAAGAAGTAAGTGGAAAATCTTTGGGGCCTAGCCAAATAAAGTGGAGAATTTTAGGGATTCTTTCGCTGTTATTAGCTGTTTGCAAAGAGGCAATATGCTGATCAAAATTTTTCTTAAAAAATTGGATCCTTTGAACATCTTCCCGCGTTTGCACATATTGCAAGGAATCAAGCCCCATTAAAGCTTCAAAGTCCAAAGCTTCTGAAAAGCAGCAAATAGGGAGGTAGAATAAGAAGAAATATAAGCTACCTTTTAACAAATGCAGGCTCGCATTCCACATGGGCTGTCTCTTGTGTAGGCTGGAAATAGGGCGCAAGATCAATTTTTAATCCCTCCTGAAATTTGGTTAAAAGCTGGTCTAAGTCTCCTTTTATGGGAATATCGACCAGTTTTTTCTGATTGAAAAAGAGTCCCACTTTTTTTGTATCCAAACAACATGCCCATGGTTTTTGCAAGGAATCAAAATCGGAAAAGGCGACTAGTTTTAATGTATCAAGCACCATCTCCTTAGGGTAGATTGCCATGGAGAATTGAAAGGGTTTTTCATGATTTTGAAACTGCCATGCCAAGGTCTCTTCAAAAGAGATCGGGTGCTCAATGTGCTTATTGGAATTTAAGAAAAAGCCGTAGGCCCCCCATTTTTGCATCTCTTCTGCACATTGTTTTAGGTCAATTGGCTCTTTAATGATCTGCTCATCTTCAGCAAAAAGAACATAATGGGCTGGGAAAGCAGTGATTGTTTTTAAAAGATGCTCTTTAAAATCGGTTGTGATTAAGGAGAATTCATAGGAGGGAAAAGCAGCTTTTATTTCCTCATAAGCTTTGATGAAACTGCTATCTTTACATTGATAAAGCACGCTGAGTTTACCCATTCCTTTCACATTTTTTTTCACAGATTCTAAAAATGCGTACAGGTGCAAAGGGTGATTGCGCGAAAAAACAATAAGATCGCTACCTAAAAATGCATTGGCTTCGTTGGTCCAATCGTAAAGCGGCGCATAAGAAGGCAGAGATTGGATATAGGCAGTGCACTCTTGCTGGACGGCAAGACGGACTTTATCATCACAAAGCTCGCTGCTTCTATTGTAAATATAGAGGATATCTTTGACATAATAAGTATGTTCTTTTGCCATTTCAACAACAGGGAGCATAAAGGCCTGGTCATAGGACGCAGCAAAAAAACGGCCATCTTTCAAAAGATCTTCCATTTTGATTTTTTTCAGCAGGCCTGCATAAGCAGTTTTTAGATGGGAAAAAATAAATTTTCTCTTGACGTAGGAGCGATACTGATGGTTGTAGTGGATTTTATGAGGAATTTCGCCGCGCATCTCCCCTTTTTTGTAAGAAGGGTATTCCACATAGCTGCCATAAGTGGCCCAGACTTCGGGATCTGCATAGCAGTTATTTAAATATTCTAAAACGCGGTCGTGGGCAAGCCAATCATCTCCATCGAGCATAAGGACAATTTCATGGTCTTTACAGGTATGAAAGGCGCGACAGAGATTTTCTACGGCTTTTAAATTTTTTGTATTGCGGATCAGAGTAACTTGTGACTCTTTTCCCATTTCCTGGATATATTTTTTGGCTTTTTCGTAAGTATCATCCGCAGACGCATCATCAATATAGATCACACGATAATTGGAATAGCGTTGTTCAAAAACAGAAGATAAATTTTTTAGACAAAATGCAGAGTTATTGTACGAAGGAATGATGATTGTAAACCGTTATTGCTCTTGGGCATGCAGACTTTTCTTAAAGGTTTCTGACTGCTGATTTTTATTTTTTGAAAATTTAATCCCCGAGACAAAATTGCCGAGGAAAAAAAGAGCAGCGATGACAATGAGGATAGCGGGCAAAATCGCTTTAATGGTTTTCATCATGAAACTCCTGAAGACTTTTATCTAGGGCGACAATTTTTCTTTCATAGGGATGGTCCCAGCTTTCGGTGTAAAAGCAATAGGAAAAGGGAAGTACCACTGCAGGCGGATGGTCGTAGAAATAGCGGTTTAGATGGCTTTCATCATGCCAGGCGGCAATGTAATTTACGTTTAAGTCGCAATCAACATTTTCTTTAAGTGTTTTTACCAGTTTAAAAAATTCCTCTCTACTGCCCCCATAGAAAGCCCCTGCATAGTAATGTTTGGCTTTTTTGCGGCTTACGTAGGCTTTGGAGTTTTTATTTTTTTCATAAGTGGCATGGATGCCAACATCGCGCGGCACGCCGACAAGTGAGCCCAAAATCTCACTTCCGACAATGCCTTCAAAGCGCATATCAGCATCTATGGCAAAAAGAAAATCCATCGTACTTAATTTTTCTTTATTGGCATCGTAAATGTGGAAGCGCTTTAAGCTATCATGCGGCCAGCCAATGCGCTTTTGAAAAATAAGTTCGACATCTTTTTCTTTGGCCATTTCTCCATCTGTGAACACAAAATAGGTCACATCATGATTGGTGCAGAAGTAGGGTTTTGCGGAGGTGATCAAATTTTTCGCAAATGTCAAATAGCGCCCAGTGGCAACGATACAGAGGCCTACTTTATAGCGTTTGGGACTGGTTTGTTTTTGACATCCAA
>CAYSQP010000076.1:0-4759 GCA_964433285.1 uncultured bacterium
CTCTGACCTCACGGTTCGTAGCCGTGTGCTCTATCCAGCTGAGCTACCAGTGCGTTCCATGAAAAATCATGGACGGGAAGACGATTTTTGCCAAGAATTTTGTAGTCTGGTATCGTTTCTTCCTTTTAAAGGAGCTGCAATGAAAAAAAGTGAAATTTTTAGTGCATGGCTAATCTGGTTTTTAAGCTCGCTATTTATGTTTTATAAATATGCCATCGAAGTCTCCCCGAGTGTGATGACCAATGAACTGATGAGCACTTTTAATATCCATGCAGCCCAGCTGGGTAATTTGGCAGCTTGCTATTTTTACGCCTATCTCATCATGCAACTTCCTGCAGGGATCTTAGTCGATCGGTATGGGCCACGGCTTGTGACGACCCTTGCCATTTTTGTATGCGCGGCCGGTGCTTTAGTATTTGCCTACTCTGAAACCCTTGTGATGGCTGAAATCGGCCGTTTTCTCACTGGAATTGGAGCTGCATTTGCCGCCATTAATACATTGAAATTGATTGCCAACTGGTTTCCATCCAACCGCTTTGCTTTTATGGCCGGTTTGATGATGACGCTCGCCATGCTCGGGGCGGTTGGCGGGCAGGCGCCCCTTTCAGCTTTTATTCACCATTTGGGAACATGGCGCCATGCGATGGGTATTATCGCACTTATTGGTGCCTTTTTAGGGCTTCTTTTTTGGATCATTGTGCGAGATCGCGCAAAATCGCTTCACCCATTTCATGATGTCTCACTCTCTCCTAAAAAAGTGAAAATTTTAGAAAGCCTTAAAAAAATTCTAGCTAATAAACAGTCTTGGTATCTCTCTTTTTATAGCGGACTGGCATTTGCTCCTGTGATGATTTTTGGTGGGCTTTGGGGAGTTCCTTTTATTATGGAAGCATTTAATCTCTCTAAAGATTATGCAGCCCGAAGCGTTTCACTGATATTTATAGGATTTGCATTGGGCGCCCCTTTTTCTGGGTGGCTCTCCGATTGGTTAGGCAATCGTCGAAACGTGATGTTTTTCGGTACAATTTTAGCCCTTTTTTCCATCACAGCGGTTCTTTATGTTCCCAATCTGAATTTTCTTACAATTAATACTTTGATGTTCTCTTTTGGATTTTTCATTAGCTTCTTTTTAATCTGTTTTACAATGATCCGAGAGATTAATCCCCCTATTTTAGCGGCCACTGCGATCGGGTTTATGAATGCATTTGATGCCTTTTTCGGCGCTTTTTCCGATCCATTGACAGGAAAATTTTTAGATCTCGGCTGGGAAGGTAAAATCGTAGATGGGGCCCACGTCTTCCCTGTCCATGTTTATAAAATGGCATTACTTACAATTCCTATCTATTTATTACTTTCTTTAATTTTTCTCTTTTTAGTTAAAGAAACCCATTGTAAAAGCCATTATCCAGTTCAAATGCCATAATTTATCTGGATAAAAAGTAGCGTGAATATGTTAATATCACGCTACTTTTTTATGAAACAGTTATTTGTTAAAAAACCTATCGAAGCTATTGTCCAAAATTCTGAGCAGCGCTCGGGTTTAAAGCGCACTTTGGGGTCTTTTAATCTGACAACCATCGGAATTGGTGCGATCATTGGAGCTGGTCTTTTTGTTTTGACCGGCCAAGCTGCAGCCCAATTTTCCGGTCCAGGGGTATTTCTCTCATTTGTTATTGCTGCTGTCATTTGCCTTTTTGCAGCACTTTGTTATGCAGAACTTGCCTCTTGTATTCCAGTGGCGGGTAGTGCTTACACTTATGCCTATGCTTCTTTAGGAGAGTTTGCAGCCTGGCTCATCGGTTGGGGGCTTACTTTAGAATATTTACTTTCAGCCTCCACAGTAGCGGCGGGCTTTTCAGGCTATTTTGTTAGCCTAATGCGCGATTTTGGTATCCATTTGCCAGAAAAATTGACCCAGCCGATCTGTGTTTATGATCAGGCCCTAGGCTGGTCTGCATCAGGAAATTTAATGAACCTTCCAGCACTTGTGATTGTTGGCGCCATCGGGGTGCTTATTTCTTACGGGATAAAAACAGTCTCTTTTTTTAACAATATTCTTGTTGTTTTAAAAATAGCTGTCATCCTTCTTTTTGTCTTCTATTGGTTTGGCTATATTAATTTAGAAAATTTACATCCTTTAATTCCTGAAAACCAGGGCCATTTTGGCCAATATGGTGTAAGCGGCTTATTTCGTGGAGCAGGATTTTTATTTTTTGCGTTTATTGGGTTTGATGCGCTCTCGACGCTTGCTCAAGAAGCGCGTAATCCGCAAAAAGATCTACCCTTAGGAATGCTTAGTTCTCTTGGGATTTCAACTATTGTCTATATTATTGTAGCTATTATCCTTGTTGGAATCGTTCCTTATAAAGAGCTTGGAGTGGCTGATCCTATTGCAGTTGCGTTTAATGCTTTGGGGCCTAAATTTCTTTGGCTTCGGATTGTTGTAAAGCTGGCCATTTTAGCCGGTTTAAGTTCTGTAATTTTGGTGCTTCTCTTGGGGCAAACAAGGATCTGGTTTGCGATGGCAAAAGATGGTCTTTTGCCTAAAGCATTTGGAGTGGCACACTCTAAAACAGGCACACCTGTATTTGCTTCACTAATTGCAACATGCATCGCTATGTTGATGGCCAGTTTTTTTCCTGTGGAAATGTTGGGACAGTTAGTATCAATGGGTGCCCTTTTGGCGTTCGGAATTGTTTGTTTGGGGGTGCTTGTTTTAAGGTATGCGCAGCCACAGCTTGTACGACCATTTAAAACGCCCTTTTTTCCTTGGGTGCCGATTTTAGGTGCGCTGTCTTGCTTTTTACAGATGGCACTAATGCCTGGAACTATTTGGGCGCAGCTTCTTATTTGGATGGCATTTGGCTGCATCTTCTACTTCACCTACAGCCACAAAAAAAGCAAACTCAGAGTTTCTTTTAGTAATAAATAAGAAACCGGCCCGGGTGTGTTGCATAACTTAATAACGTGCCCGTGCCCGTGCCCGATCTTCTTCCCAATCTTATCTTTCTAATTAGCCGGGCACGGGCACGCACACGGGCACGTTATTAAGAAAGGCTTTAGATCTGTTTTTTCTTGGGGAGAACGATAGTAAAAGTAGTGCCTTTCCCGAGTATTGATTCTGCTGTGATGAAAGCATGGTGCTTGTCAATAATCGCCTTGACAATCGAAAGACCAAGACCTGCCCCGCCAAGACGGCGCGAGCGGGCCTTATCTACGGTGTAAAACCGCTCGAAAATATGTTCCAAGTCCTCTTTTGCAATCCCAATTCCTTGATCACTCATTTTTAATTCCACCTCATCTGCATTTAAATTTCTCATGGAAATGGTGATTTTAGCAGGGGGTTTGGAATATTTTATCGCATTATTGAGCAAATTCAAAATCGCAAGCTCTAAAATATCAGGATCGGCATACAAAAAAAGCCGCTCATCACTTTTGATGATTTTTATCTCAGCTTCAGGATGCAAAGTATGCACAATATGCTTGCAATCTTCTACAAGTAGAGCAAGATCAGATTCTTTAAAATTCTCTTCCGAAATATTTTCTAAATCTGCCAGTGTGAGCAGATTTTTCACCAATGTCTCCATCCGCTCACAATTGCGTAAAATTTTCCCTGTGATCTCAGAAAGTGTTACTGAAGTCATGGCAGGGGTATCATGCAATGTCTCCGCAAATCCTTTGATAATCGTAATGGGGGTTTTAAGTTCATGGGAAGCATTGGCAACAAAATCTTTGCCCATCTTGATTTGCGTACGCACTTTATCGGAAAGTGAATTTAATGTTTTTGCAAGGCGATTGAACTCATCATTTTCATTGATATCAAGTCTGATCTTAGGAATATCTTGTTGCTGTCCTGTCTGATAAGGCCGAATCGCATCAATGATCTTCCGAATAGGTCTGCTAAATCGATTGAAAATCATCCAAGTGAGTGCCATGAAAAACAGTAGCATCACAAAAGAAAAGAGCAAAAAGCCAATTTCAAAATTTTTAGCAATGTCCTGGATCTGATTAAAAGGAAAAGCTGTGCGCAATACATAAGTGGTGCCTTGGAAGGGAAATGCTTTGGCTACATAGGCAAATTTGCCTGCAAAAATTTTAGATTGGGCAATGGCATATCCCACTTCGCCTTTTAATGCCTGCTGTACTTCAGGATGGTCGGCAATATTGAAAGGAGGTAGCTCCTCTTTAAAGAGGCGGCCCAAATGGGAATCATAAATCAGCTCATTTTTTGCATTCAGAAGGCTGACGCGGAAAAAAACAAAATATTCCTGATTTTTTAAGGTTTCAATCATCACCTCTTCACTGGGCGCGCTTTCAATGAGTTCAATTAAATCGGTTGTGCTCTCTTCTAAGGAATCACGGACAAGCCTTCCAACTGTTTTTTCAATTAAGGGAAATAATGCCGATATGAAAAGGGTAAATAAGAGCAGCTGGCTTAAGATGATTTTTTTGCGGAAACTCATGTCTTGCCTTCTGGATAAAGATTTTCATACCCGTTTGCTGTGATGATGATCGTATCTTCCCAACGCACCCCGCCTTTTCCAGGTAAATAAAGCCCTGGCTCAATGGTCACTACCATCCCTTTTTCTAAACGGATATCTTTGTCTTCACCGCTTTTCATAATCCGAGGAAATTCATGGATTTCAAGGCCTACCCCATGGCCAAGACCGTGTACAAAATAGGATTCCAAATTCTGTTTTTTCATTTCTGCACGCGCTGCTAAATCTAAACTTTTTAGTGACACTCCTGGTCGACATAA
>CAYSQP010000077.1:0-4746 GCA_964433285.1 uncultured bacterium
CGCATTGATCTCTTTTAATGCCGGTGGAGATTTAGGAGAAAACTGCTTGGATAAATCTTTCAATTCAACAAGAGGCAGGCTCACTTTTTCTCCTGCTTGCGCAAATGCAATTTCACTGTGACTGGCATCCCCTGTTTTAAATATTTATCTGGGTTGTCTGCATAGATACGCAAGCGATAGACAAGATCGGTGCGCAGCTCTGTTGTTTCCACAGTTTTGGGAGTAAATTCAGCAACAGGAGAGATAAATCCGATTTTTCCAGAATAGGTCGGTCCCCCCTTTGTATCGGTACAAATAGTGGCTTCCATGCCATAAAAAATCTCGCCTAAATGGGGCTCATCTACATAAGCGCGGACCCAAACAGGAGAGATCACTGATAGCGTATAGACAGGATCGGAGGGATTCACAACTGTCCCTGGTTCGCGAATCCGCGTTAAAATTGTGCCATCAGTGGGCGCATAGGCATGCGTATAAGTCAAATTATCCTTAGAAACCTCGAGTGCGCTGATAGCAGCTTCTAAATTTGCTTGCAGCTCATCGCGATTTGCCTTTGCATTGTCTAAGTCTTCTTGAGAAACCCCGCCAATGCCAATTAATCCTTGCCGCCTTTTTAGATGGATATCAGCATTGATTAAATTCGCTTTAATAGAATCCACATTGGCAGAGGCTTTATCAATTTCACTATTGTAGGGTGTTTTATCAAGAGAAGCGACGAGCGCGCCTTTAGGGACTAAATCCCCTTCTTCAAAATGGAGCGTTTCGACAAGACCGGCCACTCTAAAGCCGATATCCACTTGGCGTACATCGACATTGCCATAGAGAACAAGTTCATAAGGATTTTCTTTTGAGCGATTGTATAGATAGATGGCTAGAACAATGATAGCAATCAGCAAAAAGAAAATAAGCGAGCCAATGATAACTCGTTTCATAGGCATCTCCCTATGCCCACGGATATCCTTGCCATATAAATTTTTCAAGAAATTTCTTTACTTACGCTTGGTGTTTTGCATACCCCTTCTTAACAACGGGCACGGGCACGTTTGAGAAAAGATCGGGCACGGGCACGTTTTTAAGAAGGGGATAGGTGCACGTAAAATAAGATGCCAATACAATCATCGTTATGAATTTTTCATTCAAATCCATATATTTGGTTTTGCAGGAATTTTGGCTTGCGCGCCCTGCCTTCTACTTCGGGATCCATTTTCTTTTGGGAGCTGGCTTTGCCTATTTCCCCCACTGGGCGCTCATTCTACCGCTTCTACTTCTTTGGGGCCCAGTGATGAATCGGCCAATTAAAATTGTGCATGGGATCTTGCTGATTGCAGCAAGTATCGCCTATGCAGAGTATCGCTACCCTGATCAAAAAATCCCCAACCATTGCCAAGGCAAAGCCTACTTTTCTATCTCCTGTCTAAAACCATACCAATCTCCTTTCCATCGCAGCTGCCTCTCTTATCAAGGCACCATCCGCTGTTTTGAGACAAAAGAGCAGCATTTTTTTAATCTCCCCTGCACGATCTACCAGGAATGTGAAGTAAAAGCAGATAGCGATTATCTGATTATGGGAGAGCTGATTCAAAAGGGAAATCGCCGCTACGTCTTAAAGCCGACGACGACACCATGGGAAAAAGTGCCTCATACATTTAGCTTTGCCCATATTCGCTATCAGATGAAACAAGCATTGCGCGCTTTTTTAAAAAAATATACGCCCGACGCCAAAACGCTCTCTTTTCTTTCTGCTCTTGCCACCGGTGACATCACAGAAAGAACATTGAATTTTGAATTCAAACAGATTGGTCTTTTGCATATTCTGGCCATCTCCGGATTCCAATTTGCACTCATGGCTGCTTTTTTTGGATTTTTCTTAAGACAGTTTTTGCCCTACAAAGCCAGCATTTTGATATTGCTTGCTATTTTAAGTAGCTACTACTTTTTCTTAGGGCCATCGCCTTCTGTCCAGCGCTCTTACATTGCAGTGCTGCTTTTTTTCTTGGGCAGTTTTATGAAGCTCTCTTCAAGCGGTCTCAATCTATTGGGCATGGGGCTTATCATCGAAATCCTTCTTGATCCACTGCTTGTGATGAATCTTGGTTTTGAACTCACCTTTCTTTGCACAGCAGCCATTTTGCTCTTTTATCAACCTTCTTTGAAATTATTCTCTATTCTACTGCCCAAAAGAAACTATCGAGATTTATTGGAGATGCCCCTGATCGATCAGCATGGCTATCTACTCATTTCTTGGATCCGCGGCGCCCTTGCTATCAATGCAGCAGTCCATCTGGTTTCTTTGCCGGCTCTTCTTTTTTTATTCCATAAAATGCCGCTTTTAAGCCTAGTCTACAATTTATTCTTTCCCTTCCTGACGACTTTGATGCTCTTTTTACTGATCCTCTCACTCCTTTTATTCCCCCTATTTCCCTTCTTACATAAACTCAATGTATGGCTCACATCGGGCGCCTTGGAACTGACCAGCAATCCGCCCCTGGCACTCAATTTTTTTATTAGGGTAAAAACTTTTTCTTTTACAACTCTTATTCTTTCGCTAATGATTTGTCTTTTCCTCGGGATTCTCCTGCAAAAAACAATTGACCAAAAGCAAATTTAGGGTGAAAATAGACCCCTTTGGCGATCGTAGCTCAGTTGGTTAGAGTACGGGATTGTGGATCCTGTGGTCGCGGGTTCGAGTCCCGTCGATCGCCCATTTTATCTATCTATGACCTGGATCGAAGCTTTCATACTCGGAATTGTCCAAGGCGCTACGGAATTTTTTCCTGTCAGCTCGTCGGCCCATTTAAAATTGGCCAAATGGCTTATTGGCATAGAAGAAACTGGACAATTATTTAATCTTTCATGCCATTTAGGAACTCTTGTAGCCCTTTTTTTTGTCTTTAAAAAAGAGATTATCGCTCTTTTTTTCACTGAAAGAAAAAAACTGCTCTCCTTTTTTTTAGCCCTTATTCCCTTAATTCCTGGGTACCTCCTTCTCCACCCTATTTTAGGGACGCTATCGACACCTGCTTTTTTGGGTCTTTTTCTCCTGGCAACAAGCGGTATCTTATTTTTAGGAAATCGCTGCCAAATCCAAGACAGTGAAAAACCATTACGCCATGCTCTCTATATTGGCTTTGCGCAAATACTTGCTTTGATCCCCGGCATTTCTAGAAGCGCTTCAACCATCTGTTGCGCGCGCATTTTAGGGTGGGGACCCAAAGAAGCTGTGCGCTTTTCTTTTCTGCTTTCCATACCCACTATTTTAGGTGGCAGTAGCTTGGAACTATTTCGTCTTTTTTATTTAAAATCACCATGCACTTGCTCCATGGCAACCTGCTTGATCGCCTTTTTCTCTTCTTTTGTCATGGGAATGGCTCTCATCCGATTTTCTTTGCATTTTTTAGAAAAAGGAGTGTTAAAACCATTTGCATGGTATTGTCTTATTATAGGGACTTTAACGACGCTATTTTTCTCTCATGGGTAAAAAAGAAAAAAAAGGCCACTCCTACCGCCCTGAAGCCAAAGGCTTAGCGCTTCTTGTCTGCTTTGTGATCCTGCTGCTTTCACTGCTTAGTTTCCATCTTCACGACACGCAAGGCAATTTACTAGGACTTGTAGGTTATGGTCTTGGATTTGCGCTCTATTTTCTCTTTGGCCTTTCCAGTTTTCTGATTCTGTTTTATTTGGGCTGGCTTGGCCTGCAATATTTGACTTATGGCGAGGTGGCTAATTGCCGTGCAAAAAACATCTACTTTTCTCTTTTTGTCCTCTCTATCTCCATTCTTCTGAATTTATTTGCAGAAACCATGGGCTATACCAGCCGCTTTTTTCAAGATAAGATCTATGTGGAATCGATCTCTTTTACAGTTCCCTATCCGCAAGTGCATGTGCGCTATAATTTAGGAGGCGTACCTCTTTATTATCTATACCGTGATCTACCCCTTCTTAATCTGCAACATATCTTAAGTAATGTGGGCATTGGACTGACCTTTTCCATCACAGCCATTGTTTCCTTTCTGCTTTTTGCTGAAATTCCCCTGGTGCATCTTTTCCATGTTTTAAAAAAAGTGATGCTTAAAGCAAAAGCTGACTTATTTCACTCTGCATCCAGTGAAAAAGAAGAGCCGCTGATCAAACTTTCTCCAGAAGATATTGAAAAACGACTCACCATCCATTTTCCACAGCCTATCTATTCACAAAAACAGGAAAAGAAAGCTCCTTTTGAAGAGCCAAAACCTGTTTTAAGCAAAAAAGAAAAAGCCATTACTGCTCAAAGAGTGGTTAATGGCGAATTTGCAGGGTATCAATTTCCGCCTGATGAGCTGCTGAAAAATCCTAAAAAAACAGATCCTCCAACGATTAAAAAAGATCTGCGTAGGCAAGCTGAAGTGTTGGAAGAAGCGTTAAAAAGTTTTGGCGTTGAAGCCAAAGTCGGCGAGATCCATTTAGGCCCTACCATTACCTCTTTTGAAGTGCATCCACCTGTTGGCGTTAAAGTGCAAAAAATTAAAGCGCTCGAAGATGATTTAGCACTGAATTTACAAGCAAAATCGATCCGCATCATTGCCCCTATTCCTGGCAAGGCGGCTGTCGGCGTGGAAGTGCCTTCTCTCTATCCTCAAGAAGTGAGCTTTAAAGAGCTTCTGCTTGCCTACCAGCAGCAGGGCCGTAAATTGCATATCCCTGTGCTTCTCGGTAAAACAGTATCGGGCGAAAATGTGATGATCGACCTTGTGAAAATGCCGCACTGTATTA
>CAYSQP010000078.1:0-4743 GCA_964433285.1 uncultured bacterium
TGTTTTTCCTGTGCCAGCCGAGGCTTCCAAAAAATAGTTTTGGAAAATATTGAGTTTAGGATCTAAGACATTAAAGGATAGGTTCATGTACCTCTCTTAGAATGGAAGCCCAATTATGGAATATCGCATCACTATTGGGCATTTTGTCTCGGTCAAACAACCATTTAAGAGCGCTATCTTGCGCAAATTCAGAATAGATAAGTTCCTCTAATTTTTTTTCCAATTCTTCTTTTGTTCCTTGGAGCAGAGGCTTTGCAAGTTTAGGAATAAGCGGAGAGGCAAAATGGTGGGCTAGCTGGTAGTATTCGATATACTTTTGCAAGGAAGCCTCTTTTAGCGCAAATGTTTGACTCTCTTTTGCTTTAGTAAAAAAAATAGTAGGCTTGCTTGTTTTGACACCGTGCAAATACACAAGAAATAGAGGCCAAAGTGTCACAAGATCATCGATCTTATTTTCTCCATGATAAACAAATCCTTCAGGGCCAATCCCATCTAACATTCCTTCAATGGTGGCAGTGGTGCCATTTTTTAAAGCCATTTTAAAAGAAATATTCTCTTTTGAAATAGACTCTTTAGAAAAACCAAAAAATTCAAAATGGGCATTTAAATCTTCTACTTCTGCTTGCATTGTTTGCAAAGCCACTGTTTTAAAAAGCCCGCGCGGCAGCTGCCCTCTGTGTTCTATTTTCTGCAATAGCTCATCCAATGGCTGTTTCAAAGATTTTTCCCTTAAACTTTTTTTAAACAAAGAAGAGAGAATAAACTCTTCTTCTTCCTCATTTTTTTCAAAAAGAGCCACCCCCATTTGCAATACTTTATGGAAATAGAAGCGCAAAGGGTGCTTGGCAAATGCCGCCAATCGATCCAATGAGATATGCAGATCTCCATGGGGGGCTTGCAGCTCCATATTTTGGTACCATTCGGGCAAAAAACAAGACGCAGCAGAAGCTTCTTTGGGGGCAGAATCAGAATAATGCACGCAATTTAATTGGAGATAGGATTGCAACTCCTCAATCAAATAGGTGGGATTTAAGATCTTTTGATCTTCTTCGGAGATTCTTTGGTAACTAAAAAAAAGATACTTTCGTGCTGATAAAAGAAGTTGTAAAAATAAAAAACGGTCCTCTTCTGCTTGTGACGGACAAAAGCTTCCTTTTTGATCAAATAGAGGATCGCTCAATGATTGCTTTTTTTTCCTTGGAAATGTTCCTTCTTGCATCCCAATCAGATAGATCAGTTCGCAGGGAAATACCCCCCCTGAGGCAATCGAATAAAATTTGACCCCATGCAAATGGGATTCTTGGAATGTGCCGCTTTTTTTCTTAAAAAAAGAAAATAGAAGCCGTTTGATAGAGTCATAATTGACCGGGTGGCGATTTAAATGAAAAGTTGCACTTTGCAAACGATAAAGATCTTGTATCAGCCCATCAGATGGCTGATAAAAGTAGCTGCTTAAAAGCTTTTGAAAGTAAGCGATCCACTCAGGGATCAGCTGCTTTTTTCCATCCAATAGTGGCTTTAAATCCTCTTTTAAAGAGCGAAGAATGCAGAGCAGTTTATTGAAAAGCTCGATTTCAGAAAGTTGAATCAAGCTATCCTCTGCTGTAGCAATGCCTCGCAGCAGCCGCTCCATTCCTTTCTCCCAGGTGCCAATAGCGCCATCTTCTAATTTCAAGCCTTGAAAAAGCATCGTGCGCTGCATTTCATCAAGCCCCCAGCGCACATGGGCCTGCTCTGTCCAAAACTGGATTAAGCCAATATCTTCTGATGATAAATGGAATTTATCTCTAAAAGATTGTGTCGCAAAGAGCTTAAGTAGCGCTTCACGGCTGAATTTTTCATTGGGTAGTTCAAGAAGCAGCTTAAAGGCTTGCATTAAAGGACAAAGGGAGATCTGCTCTAAATTAAAAATAGAAAAGCTTAAGCTGCTATCAGAAAATACCGCTTTGATAAAAGGAGCATAAACCTCAATATCAGGGGCAAAAACAGCAATTTGATGCGGCTTAAAACAGTTTTTCTCAAGCAAAGGGAGCAGTGCTTGATAAAGAATTTCAATCTCTTTTAGTTTAGAAGGAGCTGATATAAGTTGAATAGAGCCATCTGCAGAGATAACAGATCGCGGACTATCTTCTACAATGGCCTGCTGGACCATCTCCAACTGATTTGCCTGGGTATTTTCTGGATACTCTTCTTTAATATTTAGATCTTGATCCAAAAGTGAAATAAAAAATTTCCTGCCCAATTTTCCCCAATTAGCAAGCAGAGGGTTTCCCTCTAAAGGCAGGGCTTTCTCTTTTAAGCGGAGACTCTCTTTTTGCGAATAGCGATCGGCCCAAAATTCTTTGCAGGGCGAAAAAAAATAGAAGGTGCTGTTTAAATTTTTAAAAAAATGCAAATAAAGATCAGGAAGAAAATGGAATCCAAAAAGATAAAGCGTGTAGGGCGTAGCTATTTTTTGGAGAAGTTTCTGACTATGGCAGCCGAAGCGTGATACAAACAGTTTTTTCCATATCTGTTGCTGCCAGCCATCTTCCTCAAGCCACGGTTTTAAAAAAGCGCCGCCATATTCGCTATAATTTAAAAAAGTCAAGCTGAGCAGATCAGAAAGTTGGGTTATCTTTAGTGAAAAAGAAGCGCCACTAAGATAATGGACAAGCGGGGAGATAACCTCATTTTTTTCTTCTAAAAGCCCGATGATCTCATGTTGAATCGCAAGCGAAAGCTCTAAAAATTTGGGAAGATCCCCTTCCTTTGAACTAAGCAGAGTATCAACTGCTTGAGAAAGCGTGACAATTTTTAAGCCAGCTGCCACTCCTAAGCGCTGACTTAAATGGCTGAGCAGATAAGATTTCATTGAAAGATGGGGAATCACCACCATTTTTTTTTCAAATGGTCCTTTTTGATGCGCATAAATATCTCTCATGAAATATTCTAAGAGAGTTTCTAAATGATGGCTGAAAAATGCAACGCTAGTTTCCATTTTAAAAAAATGTTATCTTTTCAAGAGTGATGTTTAAAAAGCCCTTTTTCCAATTTTCATGGATCCGCAGTTTTTTATCCAAGCTTCCTGGATTTTCCAAACCTGATCGCTTCTCTTTGGGGTTTCTAAATGCCTCCCAATTTCTAGGCGTTTTAAATGAGAATATTTATAAGCTAGTGCTTGTCTTTTTTCTCATTGATATTGAAGGCGTAGGCAAAGCCAACAATATTTTATCCCTCACAGGCGCCATTTTTGTTATTCCCTTTATTCTTTTTTCATCGCTTGCTGGCGTTTTGGCGGATCGCTTTAGCAAAAGTCGGCTCATCATGCTCATCAAAGCCGCTGAAATCGTCATTATGTCGCTTATCTTATTTGCTTTTGCCTTCCAAAGCAGACTAGCCGGCTACTGTTTGCTTTTTTTACTGACAACGCAAGAAGCGCTTTTTGGCCCATCAAAATATGGCATTATTCCAGAGCTTGTGCCACGGGCAATGGTCCCCAAAGCCAATGGCCTGATTACCTCTTTTACCTATCTTGCCATCATTATCGGCACTTTTTTGGCTTCCTTTATGACAGAAATCACAAACCGCCATTTTGTGCTTGTCGGCGCTTTCTGTCTTTTAATTGCCATTGTCGGGTTTTTAGCCACCTTTGGGATCCGCTACATTCCCCCTAAAGGGGTAAAAGGCAAAATCAATCCCTTTTTCCTCCAAGAAATCTACCACACTTTAAAAATCTGCAAAGAGAAAAAACATCTTTTAGTGGCCATGTCAAGTTCTGCCTTTTTTCTCTTTATTGGCGCCTTTACCCAGCTCAATATTATCCCTTTTGCCATCCAATCACTCCATCTTAATGAGATTGCAGGGGGATATCTTTTTCTATCGACAGCTTTGGGGATTGTCTTAGGGGCTTTTATTGCTGGAAGAGTATCAAAAAAAAATATCGAACTCGGCCTTGCCTGTTTTGCAGGTTTTCTCATTGCGCTTTCATTTTTCCTTCTAGGCATATTTTCTGCCCATTTGATCCCTGTTGTTCTATTTTTATTTTTCCTAGGCCTTTTTGGAGGAACCTTTATTGTGCCCTTTGATTCCTACATCCAGGTCTTTAGCCCTGAAGCGCAGCGCGGCCATGCCATTGGGGCGACCAATTTCTTAAGCTTTTGCGGCGTGCTGATTGCTTCTTTTGCCCTCTATTTCTTCAATGAAATGATCGGATTTACATCAGCAGAAAGTTTTTTTATGATGGGAATTGTTACTTTTCTTTATTCCCTGTTTATTTTCTTTAGACTTTCTGATTTTTCCTTAAATTACATTTCCAAAAAATTCCTAAAGCCCTTTTTTAAAATCGAACTCATTGATCAGGACTTGGTTTATAAAGCCCCCTTTCCATTACTAATTTTACAAAATGGCACCTGGCTAAAAGCGTGCCTACTGTCCAGTTTATTTCCCAATATATTTTTTATTATGCCAGAAAGAAAGCGCCATTTCTTCTTAAAGCTGTTTTACTCAATTCATATTATTCCGCTTGAAAAAATCAATCAGATCGCAAAAAAAGAAAAGTTCAAAGTTCCAGAAGAAAGTGTGCCCTGTATTTTTCTAAGAAAAGGAATAGTAATAGAAAATCCCTCTACTATAAGCCAGCTATTTAAAATCGATGTGCATGATTTTATTTTTGTGAAATTCGAGAAGCTAAAATTTGGCTCTACTGCGATTAAATTTAGTAAGAATCCTTAATTAATCTATTGGCTCTCTCCAAATAAGCCT
>CAYSQP010000079.1:0-4735 GCA_964433285.1 uncultured bacterium
TTCTGATTTGCCGCTCTATCGCAATTTCTGGAGTTATACGCCCTACTTAAAAACTCCCCTCCAATATGTGAGTGTGATGAGTTTAACCTTTGAAATGGCCAATTTAGATTTTGCTCCTTTGTATGGCGCTTCTTTTGCAAAACATGGCGATGTTGCTTCTGCGCAGCTTATGGAAAAGATTTTAGAAGATGAGCTATCCCATGTCTCTTTTGGCTACAACTGGCTAAAAAAACTTAAAAGTAAGGTAAAGCCAGAATGGGAAGCTTGGGTGGATTCGCTGCCTCCTAAGTTGACCCCTGATAGAGCTAAAGGATTCCAATTTATGGAAGAGCACCGCTCTAAGATTGGCATCTCTCCGCAGTGGATTTCCAATCTCAAGAAAGCTTGACCCTATATCTTTTAAAATAAAAAACTTAAATAGTTCTTTAATTAAAAGTTAATAAAACTATATAATAGTAATATAAACAATTAAATTTAAAATAATTTTATGACGTTAACTATAAGAGAGCCAATTGAAAGAAAAGGAAACATTCCAGATGGGATAGAACCCATTAAAGAAAGCTTAAGATTTTCTACTTACTGTACTCCCATAACAAAATTTCCAGAGCGTGTACGTGTATGGCCCCATCCAGGTATTACAATAGATTTAACAAGCCGCGCGCAATTCAGAGAGTTAAATAACAAAGGAAATCAAATGATAAGAGAACCTCGCTATCGAGGTATGCCTATAGAAATAGCTGGTCCAATGATATTTAAAGAATTATTTGAAAATCTGTTTTGGTCTACTGATAGAATAGCCACTAGCGCTTTTGGAATGGATCGCATCACTTATGAGGAAGCTTGTGATTATGTCGAAAGAAATTGGATACACATTCCTTTGTCAAGCCTATCCATAGACCAATTTAGCTCTATGTTGCAAAAGATCCATCACCACATTATTGACCCAGAAAATCCCAGTTTGAAAGGCTTTCCACCAGGCAAATACCGCACCGGCACTAATGAACCCGGCACTAATGAAATGGTTGTTTGGAAAATTCCTGAACTTTTCGATCAACCATTCGTAGTATTCATCAATCAAAAAATTGCAGCTGCCCAATTGTTACCAAATGCAGAAGAAATAAAAGCCAAATTAAGAGAGGCTCATAAAGAAATGAAAAATGCTGCTTTGCAAGGTTATTCTCTTTATGAAATGGTTAATCTCAATAAAGTATCTCCCTATGCTAAAGCCCTAATAAATGAAATATATATTCTATACCCTCCTAATAAACATATTGTTCCTTTAATGGAGAAGATGATCAGCCAAATTATTGAAAAGCTGATTCGTTACGAAAATAGACCAGATGAAGTGGAAGGCCCATTACCATTAAAAGAGAGGGTAGAACAATTAACCGAAGATGCAATTAGTATTGCTTCATTTGCACATCTAAAACTAGTCGGTATTCACCCATTTTCAGAAGCTAACGGAAGGATGGCGCGCATGCTGATGAATATAATTCTAATGCAAGCAGGCCACCAACCTGTAGGGTTTACGCATGATAAACCCTATACACAAGCGTTGCGTACTGAAGATGCAGGTCACAAAGGTGCATTTGATACATTCATACGTAAAACCATTAAAGAAAGCACTCCCATTCCTCTCTATGTAGTATCAAATCAAAGACGATATTTCTCACTTTACAAAGAACAGTTAAGTTAATTGGTTTTTTGCACTTCACGCGTGGCTTTTTCTACGGGATCAATGGCCTCTATCTCAAGACTAGTAGAGGCAGCTCCCATCTCTTTGAATTTGCGCGCTGTCACAAGCACGCGCGCTTCTAAAGATCCCATTCCTTTATTATAAGCTTCCACTGCGCTAGAAAGCGCACGGCCCATTTTGGAAAAATGGTCATTCATATCTGCAATTCTTTTATAAAGCTCATGTCCAAGCTCTCTTACCTCTTCTGCATGGCGCGATAGATTTTCCTGCTTCCAGCCATAGGCCACAGCACGCAATAGCGCAATCAGCGTGGTCGGCGTGGCCAAAATTACACTCTGCTCTGCCCCATACTCAATAAGCGAGGGGTCTTGTTCTAAAGCAGCACTAAAAAATGTTTCTGCCGGTAGAAAAAGGATCACAAATTCGGGCGTGGGCTGAAAACTTTGATGGTACGATTTTTTGCCCAACTGTTGTATGTGGGCGCGTACCTGCCGTGCATGGTCTTTGAGTTTGGCTGTTTTGTGCATTTCATCTTCTGTTTGCATCGCTTCTAAATAGGCTTCCAAAGGCACTTTGGCATCGATAATGACCTGGCGGCCACCGGCTAGCTTCACAATAAGATCAGGCCGCATCCTGGCCTCTTCTAATGTCTCATGGATCTGCTCAAAAAAATCGCAATGGTTAAGCATGCCTGCAAGTTCGACAACCCGCTTTAGCTGCACCTCGCCCCAGCGGCCACGTGCTATGGGCGCACGAAGCGCTTTGACAAGATTAGATGTTTCTTTGCGCAGCTCCTTTTCTACATCGATTAATTGGCCTACTTGCGCTTTTAACCCTGCCTGGTCCCCTTTTCTCTCTTTTTCTAGTGCTTGCATCCCTAAATCTAACTTGCCAAGTGTCTCTTTGACAGGCTGCATGATCTGTTCAATTTTCTGCTGCTTCTTTTCTAAATCGCCTTTGGCTCCTTCATGGAGCTTTTCAAAGGTAACTTGGGCAAGATCTAGGAAAGAGCGGCTATTTTTTTCCAAGCTTTCATGGGAAAGCGCTTTGAATGTTTCTGCCATTTTGTCATGTGTCTCTTTGAGATGGCGGTATTTTTCTTCTGCAAACTTCCATTTAAAGAAAAGTTGCGCTGTATAGAGCGCTAAACAAAAAAATAAGCAACTTATAATGACAAGTAACATTTAGTCGTCCTGATCGTCGGGTTCAAAATCTTCTAATGTTTTCGATTTTTTCCCTGCAATAAGCCGGATAATAGCAATCACCCATCCTATAATGACATAGCTCCAGGAACCGACAGCAAGTGTAATGGGGAAAAAATAGAGCACCCCGTAGAGGACAAAAAGAGCGATAATCACGGTGAAAAAGACTAAGTAGAAGGACTGAACGCGAAAATGGAGCGCTTTAGCGCTGGGAAACTTAAAGCGGCTCACCATAAAATAGCCGAGCACAATCATCACACAGGTCAAAATGATCGCCTTTGTGGAAAGGTTAAAATCAAAATAGCGCTCTGCAAAAGGTGAGGCTAGCAATAAATTGGCTGATACTGCAGCAAGCGCTGCCGCTGGGATCGGTAGTCCTGTAAAATGTTTTTTATATGCCTCTTCTAATTTCGGATCGGCCTTGGCCTCATTGGCCTTCACATTAAACCGCACAAGGCGTAGCACCCCGCAAATGGAATAGAGCATGGCGCCAGTAACAGCAAAAAAAGAAAGCCCAGTCCCTTGCTCCAAGGACAAACTTTTCAAAAGCAAAACAGAAGGCGCGACACCAAATGTGACGGCATCTGCCAAAGAATCAAAAAGAAATCCAAATTCACTGACGGCATGCATGGCCCGCGCAACAGCCCCATCGATCCAATCGGCAAAAGCAGCGAGCAAAAGCAAAATAGCTGCGACTTGCAAAACTTGATAGGTCCCCATGCCCGGTTCGATCATATTCATTTTGAAAATCACAAAAAGACCGCAAGCAAGGCCAAAAGCAGTGATGATATTGGGAATAATATAAACCCGGCGCATACCTGCAAGATACCAGATTTTGGAAATCTTTTTCACTGAAAAAAAATTTTCAGATTGATGACCAAAATTTGAAGATACACTCTTAAATCTGTGAGAGTTAAAAATCGGAGAAGAAATTTTTTGTGGACTTAAACCACAACTACTATATATGGTGTGTTTAAAGCAAATAAACTACTAGATGTGGTAGAATCCACGATTTTACATAAGGAGTTCCCTCGATGAAAAAAGCCTCTTTTTCTGCTGAAAATGTATCTCTCCTAAAATCCCCTAAAGAATTAGACGAAACAGATGGCTTTACGGTGGTCAAACGCAATGGGACGATGGTGCCTTTTAGAAGAAAAAGGATTTTCCAGGCCTTAGAGGCTGCTTTCCGTGATACAAAAAAGATTCCAAAATCGGACCCACTGCCAGAAGAGATCGCTCAGACCATTGATGAAATTACTGATCTTGTCATGAAACAGCTGCTTTCTATGGCTTCTAAAGGGGCCTGCTTAACGGTTGAAGGAATCCAAGACTTAGTGGAAGTGACTCTCATGGATCAAGAATACCATGATGTTGCGCGCGATTACATTATCTACCGCGATAAACATAAAGCGCTGCGAGAGGATTCTCCTCAAAATCTCAAAGTATACCGCAAAGATGGCTCTTTAGTGCGCTTTAATCCAATGAAGATTGCCTCCAGTATTGAAAAAGCATTTCGTCTTGCCAAAAACATCGAAGGCCCTTCTCCACAAGATGTGATCGAAGCGGTCAATTTACTCACCCAAAAAGTAGTGGCACGCTGCAGCTCTCTATCTAAATCGGGCGGTGTTTTAGATGTTGTCTTTATTCAGGATGAGATTGAAAACCAGCTGATGCGCGAAGGGTTTTTTAGTATCGCCAAACAGCTTATTTTATATCGCGCTGGGCACAAAGAAGAGGTTGCCGTTGTAGTAGAAAAAGTCGTTGAAGTGGTAGCTCCCAGCCCAAAAACCATTAAGCTCACAGAAAAAGAGATTAAAGAAAAAATCCGTTTTGCCTC
>CAYSQP010000080.1:0-4685 GCA_964433285.1 uncultured bacterium
GCTTCTAAAATCTCTTTTCCGATTTCATTTAAACAATTTTCCACTAAACGGGCAATAAAAGGGGCAGCCGCAATGGAAAGAGGCACAATGGAGGCCGTTGTGCCTAAGCTTGTCCCGATAATCCAACGGGTAACAGGAATGAGTGCCACCATCAAAATAGCAAAAGGGAAGGAGCGCCCAATATTGATCACACCACTTAAAGCTTTATGCAAAAAAAGCCTCTCTTTGATCAAAAAAAGCAAAATACCTAGCAGCCCTCCGATGAGGGTTGCAAAAAAAGTGGCGGCAAAGACCATGTAGAGTGTTTCGCCAAAGGCGACAAAAAAAATTTCAATTAGGTTCATGGCTGCAAAATTTCATATTGAATTTCCAATGTTTTTAAGTAATGGCGTGCCTGCTCAATATTGGCAGGGTCGCCTGCTAACTGGATGATTAAATTTCCAACTGTCACTGTTTGCAGCGAGTCAATCCAACCCAGTAAAATGTTAGCATCGACATTGAACTTTCTGACAAGCTGCGAGATAATCGGTTGATCTGCCTTATCGCCTTTAAAATGGAGATGCAGAAGCTGTTTATTAGGGGCAATTTCCTTGAAAAAATGGGGAGGAATCTCATGCATTGTGTTTTGAACAAAATTTTTGGTGATAGGTTGCTTTGGATGGACAAAAATTTGGGATAAAGTTCCTGTTTCTACAAGTTCTCCTCTTTCAAGAACGGCCACTTTATTGCAAATCTGTTTGATCACTTCCATCTCGTGTGTGATTAGAACAATGGTAAGACCTAATTTTTTTTGAATTTTTTTTAAAAGAGAAAGTATTTCTTTAGTGGTTTTGGGATCTAATGATGAAGTCGCTTCATCGCAAAAAAGAATTGCAGGGTCGGAAGCAAGCGCTCTAGCAATCCCGACACGCTGCTTTTGCCCACCACTTAGCTGTGCAGGATACTGCTCTTTCTGCTCTTCTAATCCTACAAGGACAATAAGTTCATACACTTTTTTACGGATTGATTCAGAATCCATCCCGCTAATTTCAAGAGGGTAGGCGATATTCTCCGCTACGGTGCGACTGCTTAGCAAGTTGAAATGCTGGAAAATCATCCCGATGCTTTTATAGTAATTTCGTAGCTCTTTGCCTTCTAAAAGACAGATATTTTTTCCTTGAACAATGATTTCACCAAATGTGGGCTTCTCAAGACAGGCAAGACAACGGATAAAGGTCGATTTTCCAGCTCCGCTCTGTCCAATGATGCCAAAAATGTCCCCTTTCTCAATCGTTAAATTGAGATGGCGCAAGGCATGGGTATCTGCATCTTTTTTTTTATAATAGCGCTTAGAAAGGTCAATCACTTCAATCAGAGGAGCCATTTTTCTTTAATTGTTTAATAATAGCGGCCGGATCCTCAAGATTTTGATTAATTGCAATCCTCTCCGCCTCTTTTAAAAGCTGCCCCATTTTTTCACTAGGCACAACGCCAGCATTCATTAAATGCTCAGCTTTAACAACAGGATTTTTTAAACGGATGCGATCAATTGCATTTTTTAATAACTGCTCTCTTTTTGCATGATCGTTTAGAAACAGCTGCTGTTTGTCTACAGGATAATGGCTTGCAAGGATTTTAATACAGAGCTCTGCGTGAGGATGTGCATAAAAATGGGACCATTCCGATCTTTCTAATTTATCCAGCCACTCTTGGGGCATATTCAATAGATGTTTGGCGTGCTGATAAAAGCCGGCAAACTCCTTTTCTTTATTGGATAATTTTAAGTAGTCGCATAGTTCTAATACCTGCTGTAGAGAATCATTGGGAAAAAGTTCTAAAAGTTCGGCAATCGGCGGAGAATTTTTGGGGAAATGGGGAATAAACTGGACGCGCTGCTGAATCTCTTCTATAGAAACTTTTTTTAGCACCGGAAAGATTGTGGGCAAAAGATTTAAGCGATGCAAAAGAATAAGACCAGCATCAAAATGGGCAAATTGGGCCATTTTTTTAAATTCTTGCCAAATTCTTTCAATGGCAACGGCTGAGAGAAGTTCATTGGAATGGGCGACAATGGCTTGTAAAGTGGCCTGTTCTATAGGAAAATCGAAACGCGTTGAATAGCGCACAGCACGCATCATGCGCAATCTATCTTCGGAAAACCGCTCATGAGGACTACCAATGGCGCGAATAATGCCCTGCTTAATATCTTTTTCACCCCCTACATAGTCATAGAGCTTTTGATTTAACGGGTCATAGAACATGCCGTTGATTGTGAAATCTCTTCTTTGTGCATCTTCCTGGGGCGCTGCTGGATCAATGCCAGTCGGCCTTCTGCCATCGACATAGCCTCTATCTTTTCGAAAAGTGGCCACTTCAAATTGAAAATGGTCCTGCACAACAATCACAATTCCAAAAGCAACTCCTACAGGAATTGTTTTTGGAAATATTTTCTGAATATCGGAAGTCGAGGCATTTGTGGCAATGTCAATATCATCTGAAGGACGTTGCATTAAAAAATCACGGACCCAACCCCCAGCAAAATAAGCGATAAAACCATGCTCGGCAAGTTTTTTAACGATCGCTGTTGCATAGACGCGTGCAGGCATGAACCTATCCTAATAAAATAAAGCTTTGATTTTTGAGAAATTTTTTTCATAGATTTTAGAACTGCTTCGCAGCACATACTTAACAAGTAGAGCAAGAAGCAGTTCTAAAAGATATGGAAAAAGATTCAAAAAGCATGTTTTCATTTTAGCAGGATAGGTTCATATATTATATCATAGTGTATCCTAGAAAGTGTTCGCAATGTTATTGTGTCATACATGATTCACATCTTGTCGGAACAAACCATCAATCAAATTGCAGCAGGAGAAGTCGTAGAAAATCCTGCCTCTGTTGTTAAAGAGCTTGTAGAAAATGCACTCGATGCAAAAGCTAAGCAAATCACCATTGAAATTAGCGCAGGAGGCATGCAACTGATTCGTATTTCAGACAATGGAACAGGAATGAATCGTAAGGATGCTCTTCTTTCCATCAAACGACATACCACTTCTAAATTGATGGAAGCAAAAGATCTGTTTCAACTGCGCTCCCTTGGATTTCGAGGAGAGGCGCTGGCCTCTATTGCCGCCATTTCTAAATTTACACTCATGACGGCACAAGAAGGTCAGGAAGGGACAAAAGTAGAAGTGGAAGGAGGCGAAGAAAAAGAAATATCCCCCTTTGCACGGACTAAAGGCACAACGATAGAGGTGCGCTCTTTATTTTATAATGTTCCAGCACGTAAAAAATTCCAAAAAACTAGCGCTGTTTCAGCCTCCGAGATTTTTAAACTGATCACAATTTTTGGACTTTCTCATCCTGAAGTTGGCTTTGCACTTATTTCCAATGGAAAAAAGACAATTTCTGCGCATTTTTTTGAAAATCAGAATTTTGAAAAAGCGCTAGAAGATCGGATGTCAGCTCTTTTAGGCAAAGATTATGCTTTATCTAACTACAAAATGCAGTTCTCAAGTGGATCCCTTTCTTTTCATGGCGCTTTAGGCTGTCCATCAAAAGCTCGCCCAACAAAAACGGGCCAATATCTTTTTATTAATCGGCGTATTGTGACCTGTCCTCTGATTCAAGAAACAATTAAAGAATCCTATGGAACGCGCATGGAGTCGCAGCGCCATCCGATTTTTTTGCTCCATCTTTTTTTCCCTCCTGATCTTGTGGATGTCAATGTCCATCCACAAAAAAGGGAAATACGGCTGCGAGATGAACGATTTTTTAGGGAAAAGATCCAAGAAGCTGTTGCACACACTTTGAAAGATGCAAGCAGTTTAGACCTTCATTTCAGCCCTGAAATTTCTTTTGAGTCATCTGCTATTCAACTTGCGATGAAATTTCAAGAAGAAAAAACAAAAACTTCTTTTGAACTCCCTATAAGTCAAGAAATGCGTGATATTGGACTTTTTTCCCATTATCTGCTTTTAGAAGGCTGGAGTGTTAAACCAGAATATGATGGGATTTTGATTGTCGATTTACAACTATCTCTTCAGCGGGTTGCATTTGAAAACTGTCTTTCCACACTTTTTTCACAGAAAGAAAAACAGAGCCTACTTGTTCCTTATACACTTTCTCTTTCGCCCATTGATTCGGCGATGATAATGACCCATCTTCCTGCCATTGAATCGATTGGCTTTTCTTTACATCCTATTGGAAAAAATCTGTTTATGATTGATGCAGCTCCTCCTTTTTTAGAGGAGAAAGAGGCTAAAGAGACAATTATGGAGATGGCTTTAGAGCTCCAAGCCTTTATTGGGACGCAGCCCCAAGAAGAAAAAAAAAGAAAAGAGCTTGCCTATATCGCATCACGCCGTGCTACGCTCAAAAAACAGTATTCCAGACAAGAAGCGCTTCTGTTATTTAAAGAATTGATGGGATGCTGCTCTCCTCTGCAATGTCCCAAAGGAAATCCAACCATGGTGCATTTAAATTCTTATGAAATTAAAAAGCTCTTCAATCAATAAGGTCCGGATCAAAAACCTGCAGCAGCAATTAAAATCTTCCCACGATACCTTAATCATTTAACAACCTTTAAATCTTTTTTACCGTCAATCGTAGTAAGATCAAAACTTGTGATATATCCTTCATCTTTTAATACAGCTAACAAAGCTTGTTTTTTCTTTGAGGCTGGAAGGGTAATCTGCGTCTCGCCCACG
>CAYSQP010000081.1:0-4576 GCA_964433285.1 uncultured bacterium
TTGAAAAAATAGGCATACGAGCCAAAGCACCTCTTGTAAAAAAGAAAGACCAACTAGAATTTCTTTAAAAGTATGGATTTAGATCTGTTCCCAAAAGAGCCCGGCGTTTATCTGATGAAAAATCAGAAAAATGAGGTGATCTATGTTGGGAAAGCCAAAGTGCTCAAAATACGCATCAAACAATATTTTTCAGGCCATGATAATCGCGCCATGATCCCTTTTTTAAGAGAGGAGGTAGAGCGCATCGATACCATTGTGGTCGACAACGAAAAAGAAGCGCTCATCGTTGAAAACACACTCATTAAAAAACATCAGCCTAAATATAACGCAATTTTGAAAGATGACAAGACTTTCATTAGTTTGATAATCAATAAACAGCATCAGTGGCCCATGGTTCGCCTAATCCGCTATAAGGGCAAGCCCAAAGAAAAAGGGCTCTATTTCGGTCCCTATACAAGCGCCTATGCCGCACGGCAAACATTTGAACTGATCACCCGTCTTTTCCCTTTACGGCAATGCTCAGATGCTGAATTGGCACGACGCACTCGCCCTTGTCTTTTGTATGGGATCAAACGGTGCATTGCCCCTTGCGTTGGCCTATGTAGCAAAGAAGAATACGCTCTTTTTGTAGAAGGAGCCACCCAGTTTTTAAAAGGCCACGATAAAGAAGTGTTAAAAAAGCTCTATGATGACATGCAAAAAGCCTCCGATAAAATGGAATTTGAGCAAGCAGCGGCGATTTTAAATACGATCAAACAGGTGGAACATGTGACTGAAATCCGCCAATTTGTTGCGCGCGCGGAAGGCAAAGATAGCGACTGCTTAGGGCTTTATCGCCATGCATCAGAAGCAGTGATCATGCAGCTTTTTATTCGAGAAGGCAAATTGGTAGGGACAGAGCATTATAGCTTTCCTCAAGCGCTCGAAGAAGATCGCGAGCTTTTAGAATCTTTTATTCTGCAATTTTATAAAAAACAGCTGCAGCTGCCCTCTGAAATTCTACTGCCTCTGCCGCTTGGTAATGAATCTCTGCTCTCTGAGATTCTTTATGAGCAGCACCAGAAAAAAATCTCTCTTCACTGCCCCAAAAAAGGGGGCAAAAAAGCACTTGTGAAACTGGCTGAAAAAAATGCTAAGGCCGCTTTTGAACAAGAAAGAAGCCAGCATGAACTCAAAGAAAAGATGCTGCTTGATTTAGCAGAGAAATTGCAGCTAAATCGCTACCCCAAAAGAATTGAATGTTTTGATACTTCCAATATTTCAGGCACCGATCTTGTGGCCTCCATGGTGGCTTTCACCGATGGAGAAAAAGATTCCAGTCGCTCTCGGTTATATAAAATTAGAGATATTCATAAAGGCGATGATTATAAAGCGCTTCATCAGGTGCTCTCCCGCCGCCTTTCGCGTGCAAAAGATGAAGATGACCTTCCCGATCTGGTTATTGTTGATGGCGGAAAAGCACAACTGAATGTGGCGCTTGCCGTTTTCAAAGAGCTCGATATTGCCAGTGTAGATGCGATTGCTATTACCAAAGAAGAGGCTAAACATACAAAAGGGCTGACTTTAGAGCGTATTTTTGTTCCTGACCATAAAGAACCGGTCCAACTGCCTGCTGTTTCTCCCCTATTATTTCTTCTTCAAAAAATCCGCGACGAGGCCCATAGGCGAGCGATTGGCTTTCATCGTAAGAGACGTGAAAAGCGGCTCATTAAAAGCCAGCTTGAAGATATCCCCGGAATAGGAAAGGTCAAAAAAGAGCGGCTGCTGCGCCATTTTGGTAGTTTTAAACGGATCAAAGAAGCTACTCCCGAACAGCTAGCTCAGGTGAAGGGCATTACCCAAAAAGATATTAAATCTATTAGGCCTTAGAGTTTCCGCCGGGCAGCCACGCCGAGATACTTGCTGACGAAGGGGAAGATGTCGATGGACAAGTCAGCCGGGGCAAAGCCCCCAACAGCCAATTGCCATACCTTAAACCGTTCTTGGCAACTCGTATAAGTCGATGGGTTGTTGCCATAAAGACGTACTCCTTTTTTATTGTGTACTGCTGCCAATAAAATAACCATTTCTAGAAAAGAAGGAGGTTCGTATGCAACTCCTCCATGCTGTCTGATAAGGGCTTTCTGGTTAGCATAGGTTTGGTCTCTACTATCCGGAATGACATCTTTTGTAATAAGTACATACCCGGATCGACCAAGAGGGGTATCTCCGTGGTCTTGGATAATTTGATCCCAAATATCTCGAAAACGAGAAGGTAGTCCATTTGTTGGATGTTCCATAAGAACCCTGAAGGAATGTAGCGTGAGCGGCTGGCCATTGACAAGATCTGGCATAAACAAAAGTATGTGAGTTTGAGCGATGATTTTTCCTGGATTAAAAGGACAGTTGCTATTTAGAACAGCGCGGATCTCTTCTGGAATTGAACTTGAAAACGGTCTAATGATGCCAAAGTTAGACCAATCTTTTGGCAAAAAAGAGATCTCTAAACAAGCATTGGTGAATGCATTGCGTAGCATATTTTTTCTAGAGGGTATGGCGTATATTTCATGACATACTTGTGTCATACTGTGCACATCCGAAGGAGTAGAAAAATCAAGTATTACACTAAGCAGCTCTTCATTAAAGAGCACAGTATTACGACTATAAATTGTGACCCGATTTTCCAAGGATTGGACGACGACTGGCAGCGGTCGTGCAAGAAAAAAAACCGCTAGCTTGAGCAAATTCTTCTGAATACTATTCTGAATACTAGCGATAAGCTTGTTAGGCCAACTTCTTGGTTCATTTGCAATAGGACTATAAGGATTTATATTATGTTCAATTATGTTCATGGCAAAAATGATAACATAGTTTTTATTAAAAATTAAATATGTTTATATCTCACTTATTATCAATAACTTAAAATTAATTGGATTATAAATAAAATATAATGTATAATATATGACATAATTTATTAATGATTTTATACTTATGTCATTTAATTTAAGAAAACCACATTTATCTGTATGGACGACGCCACTTAATGCCATTGTGGAAGAGGACGCTGATCACCAGCAACCTAATACTGCACCAGTTCAAAATACCCTGCATTTGTTGCTCCGAATATCCCTCCCACATCGCCTATTTATGAATCTTTACGGCAAATGGCCACAAGCCCTGTCAAAGCAAAGCCGCTTTTGGGCAGCAAAATAACGGCTAAAACAACACAGACTTTCAATAGCGTCTATCTTATTAGAAGCACTACGCCAAGTCCAATGACTAGAAGCTTAGCTCCCAGCCCCGTTCCAAGCACTGCTTTTTCAGATCTTCATATTAGCTCCACTAGCTCTACTGCTCGCTCTACACCTATGCTACCCAGCGAAGATAGCGAAAGTAATTCTGATGAGGAAGATGAACGCTTTGTCTTTAAACCACATACTGTTGGAAGTTTAATTGATGCTCCTAAGCCTAAACATGGGATCCACAGTGATGAGCAGCCCATGATGGAATGTATCGCCCATCTTCTTTCTCGACATGATATTGTTCCTCCAACTGCCATCCTCACAGTGAAATTTGATTCTCCCAAGGCCGCCTCTTTTCAAGAACCCATTGAGCTAAAATCATCCGAAGAAGAGGACGATGAAGAAGAGCTTGAAATTGGCGTGGATATTGATGTCGACGATGAAGCCAATATTGAAATTGATATCGATGTGAGGCAGATTTTTAAATCTAACTTAGATGACTATGAAGATACTCACTCTTCCCCTTCAACAAAACTCAAAACTGGATCTGCACAACGCTATGTCCCGGGCACGACTACATTAAAAGAGTTAGATGATCAAGAATGGGCAGAGCGCATTGAGAAAATTTCTTTAGAACAAGTCCAAGATCTTGCCGTGTTGGATATCCGCACTTACAATACAGACCGCCATTTGGGCAATATTCTGATCAATAAAGAAAACCAGATTTTTGCTATCGACCATGGCTGCATTGCCACGCGCGCTTTTAAAGACCCTGCGCTCTTTAGTTGGTTGACATGGCCCAAGGCCCACATTCCCTTTTCAGAAGAACAAAAAGCTTATATTGCATCTTTAAAATGGGAAGACACGGAAACAGCCATCTTAAAAGATTTTAAAGAGTTTCCAAAAGAGAGTTTAGAAACTTTAAAATATTCTCACTTTCTCTTGCAAGAAGGTGCACATGCAGGCTTAACTCCTTTTCAAATTGGCTGCTTTATGGTTGGATGCAAAATCATGAACAATGCAACACTACCAAGCCCACTGCAGCTCCTTTATGAAAAACATAAAGAAAAACCAGAACAATTACAAAGTAACATCAGATCTTTGATGAGCTTGCTTTTAAGAAATATGGAAAGTTTGAAAAGTAGATCTGCGACTGAAAATAAACCTCTTGAAAACGTAGTACGTACGTTTTTATTAGATCGCCTTTAAAATTCTTCACTATATTCTTCTTTCGGCATCGCTTCTCTTGCTTTGCGCATCTCCTCTTTGGAGATCATATTTTTAAAAATCACATGCACTGCAGCTACATGAAGGGCCGTTAACTGGCTTACCTCTTGTGCAATCTTCGTCTGAAT
>CAYSQP010000082.1:0-4570 GCA_964433285.1 uncultured bacterium
TGCCTTTTTCCCTGACCTAAGGAAAGGAATCAAGAAAAAAGAAGCCTGTTGTCTTTTAGAACATCCAGAATATTTACAATATTGCAAAGAGGCACTCTTTAATGAAGAGCTATTTAAAAATTTTAAGCGGCAATCATTTTATACCCTCTTCCAAGAATTCACAACTTATGAAGAGGGCAAAGAATACTTAGATCTTATTTACCGCGACTCTCCTGACCTTCTCAATCCCATTTTAATGAAAAAATTCCAGGGCAATGATCTTTTAGGCAATCCCGCTACATTTCTCTACACAAGGATAGGGCTTTTTTCACCAACCACCTTACGCTATATCAAAGCTGTGAGTGATTTAAGAGAATACTTTGGCAACTTAGATGGCATGAAAATTGTCGAACTCGGTGCAGGTTACGGCGGGCAGTGCAAAGTTCTCTCTGATCTTTTCTCTTTTTCTAACTACACAATTGTGGACTTTCCAGAATCTTTAAATCTTGCTAAAAAATATTTAGAGCAGCTGAACATTAAAAATGTTCATTTTTTCACAGCCCATGAGATTGAAAATATGACCTGCGATCTTGTGATTAGCCATTATGGCTTTACACAGATAAATGCCGATTTGCAAATGGACTATCTTAAAAAGATCGTATCCAAAGCAAAGCGGGGTTATTTGGTGTGTGATTTTTTCCCTAAGACATTTGGGATGAGCTCTCTTAGCAAAGAGAAGTTATTAAAAAAATTAAGAGAGGCTGGAATTTCTTACGAAATTCTACCTGAGGAGCCTTTAACAGGACAAAATCATTTTATCATTATGTGGAGAAAGTAGGTTCATGCGGGGGACTATTTTTTTTCTTATCACTGTTCTATCTATTTTTTATTCAACAGCTCAAGCTCAGCCGGAATATGCATTCAAAGGCAGCCATTTTATGGCCCAGTACTGCGGATGCAATGAAGAAGCGCTAACTGACATTGAGACGTTAAAAAAAGTGATGTATGAGGCAGCACTTGCCTCAGGGGCCACGATTTTAGAGTCTGTCGACCATGTCTTTGCTCCTAATGGGCTCACTTTAGTGATTCTACTTTCTGAAAGCCATGCTAGCATTCATACCTACCCTGAGCACAAATCCTGTTTTGTTGATCTTTTTACCTGTGGCGACCACTGCTCCTCTGAAGGATTTGATGCCCTTCTCCGTGCCTATTTGCAACCAACTGAGACCCATCAAAAAACTTTGATCCGCAGTGATAAGGATCCATGATTTTTAAAGATAGAAGCGATGCAGGACGGCAGCTTGTTCCTTTACTTACCGCTTATAAAAATCAAGAAAATGTAGTTGTTCTGGGGCTTGCCCGTGGTGGGGTGGTCACTGCCTATGAAGTGGCAAAAGCCTTGCAGCTGCCCTTAGGAGTCGTTGTTGTGCGCAAGGTCGGAGCTCCAGGCAATGAGGAATTAGCTTTGGGGGCTGTCACAGAAACAGGTGAAGGGATTTTCAATGATCATCTGATCACACTTTTAGCTGTCTCTAAAGACTACTTAAAGCGGCAAATTGAAAAAGAAAAAAAAATTGCCAAAGCCCGCCTAGAGCTTTACTTAGGCACACATCCCAATCCCAATGTGAAAGGAAAAACGGTCATTTTAGTCGATGATGGAATCGCAACGGGAGCCAGCATGCGCGTTGCCATCCATGCTATGCGTGTGCAGGGAGCTAAAAAAATCGTTTTGGCCGTTCCTGTAGCTGCTCCTGATTCATTAAAAAAAATACAAAAAGAAGCAGATGAGATCCACTGTTTACAAACCCCTACCTATTTTGAAGCAGTAGGAAGTTTCTATAAAAAATTTGATCAGACAACCGACGATGAGATCATCGCCCTTCTTTCTCTTTGAGATCGATATATATTTTTTCAAAAAACCCATTTCCAAGCGGTGCAAGATCAAAAGATTTCACGTAAGGCTTGGCAATGTAAGCGCAACTCCAATGAAAAATAGGAGCAAGGGGCATTTCACTGACAAATAGCTCTTCTGCCTGATGCATCAATTTTCTTCTCTGCTCTTCAGAAGAGACGGTAAGCGAAGCATCAAGAAGACGGATATACTCTTGATTTTCCCAATGGGGATAATTTTTTACATTGTCCTCAAATTTGAACCGCTCAAGAATATTCATCGGGTCATTATATTGAGCAATCCAATAGGTTTGGGCAATATAGAAATCTTTATTGACAAGCTTTGGAATGAGCATTTTGTGATCAAAATTTTCCAGATTCACCTTCACTCCCAAATGATTTAGCCATTGCTGCTGAATAGCTTGCGCCACTTTGTAATGTTGTTCTGAATTTGAATAATAGTAAGACACAATAGGGAATTCTGCAGGAGTAATCCCTAATTCTTCACACCCTTTTTGAAATAAAGCGCGCGCTTTTTGAGTGGCACCATCTTCAAAAAAATGGACAAGATAATTTTTTTTCAAACAAGGGGGAACCATCTCAAGCGCAGCCTTTTCATTTAAAGCCGTGATATTTTTCACAATTTCTTCGCGATTGATGGCAAGTGCAAAGGCTTTTCGAATATTGCAATTTGTAAAAGGGAATCTTTGCACATTAAAAGCACAAAATGTTGTCGCCGCCAGCGGCCTTGTTTTAACCATCTTTTTTTTCTTCAAATCTGCCACAGAATCAGCAGGTAGAGGTAAAACAGGCTGGCCAAGAATATCAATCAATCCTTTTTCAAACATTTGAAGCGCTGTCATCTCATTTTTCACCATTGAAAAATGGAGCTTGTCTAATTGAATATTATCGCGATGGTGATACTGGGGATTTTTTTCCAATAGGATCTCATTGTCATGTTGCCAATGTTTTAAAAGAAAGGGACCACTGCAAACAAAATTGTCTTCAGAGGGTGGTGCGGCAATGCAGACAGGAAAAAAAGCAGAAAATGAGACAAGTTCCAGAAAATAGGGTGTTGGCCGCTCTAAACTCACTTCAAAAGTTGTTGGATTGAGCTCTCTAAACCCAAGTTCAGAAAGAGGAAGCCTTCCTCGTTTTACAGCTTCAGCATTTTTAATCGGATAAAAAAGATGGGCATTAGGCGCAGGAAAGGCGGGATCTAAGATATCTTTCCAGGATTGTTCAAAATCATGGGCTGTCATCGGATTGCCATTTGACCAAAAGCATTTTCTTAAATGAAAAGTATATGTTTTCCGATCTTCGGAGATTTCATAGCTTTCAGCGAGCGATAAGGACAAAGAACCATCTGGATTGCCACGCATAAGCCCATCAAACAAAAGAAAGTGCAATGTTGCCGATACCACATCGCCGCCTCTGCGGGGATCTAAAGTCGCAGGATCAGAAGGAATATTTAAATGAAGCTCTTGAAGGGCGCTATTTTTTTTAGGGGGAGCGCAGGAGGCGCACATCAATAGTATAATAAAAAAATGTTTGACTAACTGCATAAGAGGACAAATATGAAGTCGGTTTCAATATTTGTCGAGTGAATAGACATTTTGCATAACCTCCCTTTCGGGCACGGGCAAGTTATTAAGAAGGAAATAATCCCCATTTTTTTATCGAATCCCAAGTTTTAAGATCCTGCCCTCTAATAGGGACTTCTGTACAAGGGGTTTTATCATGGGCCCTAATTAAAGAGCGCAATACAGCAATACGCCATGGCTCATTTTTGGGATCGTCAACTGCTGCCTGTGCGATTAATTTAATAGTCGCCTCAAGACAGTTAATAGAGGCCTTTTTTTGAGCATATTCTAACAGTTTAAACCACATTTCATGTTTACTATTAAGCGCAATGCATTCCAACACGCTATTTTCTTTTCTTAAATCAGTTTTGACCTTCACATCTACATTTGCACCCTGTTCAATCAAGGCTTTAGCAGTACTAAGTAAAGAAGGCAAAGGGTCCTCTGCTTTTAGAATCCCTCCTGCATATGTAAATGACTGATTCGATACTCTACTATTCAAATGAAATGCTTTTCCAATCATCATTTTCAACAATTCATTGATATTTGTGTTAGGCCCTTCACGTCCTAATAAGGAAGGTCTTAAATTCTCATCTACAGTATCAAGTGGCATGTCATAATAGCGATTGGGTGCAAATAATAAGTTGGGATCTTTCTTTAACAAAATTTCTACAATGTTTAAATCATGGCAACTATGCAAAGGCGTATTCCCCCGTGTATAGTCTGCAAGCCAAAGATCAGCGCCCTGCCAAACTAAATAATCCACCATGCACTGCTGCTCTTTATTTTCTAAATAATCCTCTGGATTTTCCACATAAACTGCGAGTGCTGTTTTTCCATCATGATCTTGTTCATCTATCCAGCGTCGCGTTTTCGGTATAATCACTTTTAGAGTTTCATAAGATTTAACAAAATAAAGAATGGTGCGCCCCCGGTTATCTTTGATACTAAAATCGATTGCTCGTCCATATTTTACAACGTAACCAATCACTTTGGATGTAATATCAAAATAACCACAATCGCGAATGACGAGTGTGCTTCCCTCTTTAGAGCAAAGCTCTGATAACAAAGGCGTATGGTAGAGGTCATTTATCTTTACATTGATATTTTTTGGACTT
>CAYSQP010000083.1:0-4566 GCA_964433285.1 uncultured bacterium
CTCACTCGGAACGCTTCGCTTTGATCTGGCTTTGTCTCGCTATCGCATATTGTCATCTTTTTACCACCCCTGTTAATAAAAGTTTAAAACTTGCCCATAATGATGGATGCTTTTCGATGGAAAAGCTGTGCGAAGAAACTGAAAAGTGGCACGGCCCTCCCCCTTCTCTATTAACGCGGTAGGTAAATCCGATGCGATCAAAGGCACCTGGATCATATCCAAAAAGGCACTCAGCAGGAATAAAAATGGTTATTTTATATTTTTTGGCCTGGAAATCTGTTTCACATTTCAATAGATTAGCATCGCACAGAGGGTGAGAGTCTTCTGTTCGAAACTGGGTAACCTCTTGCGCTTGGATCTCTTCTACGGCTTTAGGCAGAAAAATAAAGTGGTGGCAAAAACGGGTGGCAAATTTGGCTGTTTTTAGATCTCTTGTATCAATGAAAAGTTCTATTGAATCGCCTTGCCTAAAATAGGGGAAATAACAGTCCTTAAAGGGCCTATCCACATGCACCTCGCATGCCATCCCCTCTTTATTCCATCCTAAAAAACAGGAAATAAAATTCTCTTCTGCTAAAAGCTCTGAGGTGTCTGGCAAAAGATGCCGTTTTTTCAAAATCCACGGTGGCCCAAGTGTAGGTTCTAAGCCACACGATAAGCTAAAAAAGTCAACCGGCAAAAGAGGAGGGATTTTTTCTAAAAGCTCATTCTGTTTCATGGTGAGATAAAGAAATCAACTTTCTTTCAAAAAATAGATTTAAAATCTGGTTCATCAATTTTTTTTGCGCATCACGTGCAAGCGCTTTTTGTGCCTCTTCCACCTCTTCTAAAGAGCTCTCTTTCTCTTGTTTTCGTTCTAAAAGCTGGAAAAAACAAACAGCTCCATCTTCTTGGCTATGCACTATAGAAAAATCACCTTCTTTGAGCTGGAACGCTTCTTCTAAAAGAGGATCCATCTGTTTTTTTCTTTTCAAAGAAATTTCGCTTTTCACAAGCTCCCACTGTTTTCCAATCGTCTTTTCAGCATATTCTCGATGGCCCTGTTTATATTCTGCTTTAGCGCTCTCCATAAAATCCCAAAATCGTTTTTTCTGCTTAAAATTGTTAAATAGCTTGCTATACAAATGGGCGCCAATTTGCTCTTTGACCTGTTCAAACTGTTTCCAATTGTTATCTTCTCTGAGGAATTCAGTAGGAGCTTTTTTTCGAATAGCTGGATAGGCCGCCTCTAATTTCTGATCTAAAAGCAGATCGAGGGTCCCATCTTGCAATGCACTGGAAAATGTCAGGATCTCTTTGCCTTTGGGTTTCTGCATGACTTGAATCCGGTAGTATGTTTCTTCATTCGCTGTAAAATGGTGTAAACGGGGATCTTCTTTTTCCAAGAGTTTTCCAAATTCTAAAATATCGGTCACTCCATCAATAGGAAATGATTGAACCTCTTTTTTAATGGCCACTTCCTCATCATGAAAAGCGGCTTTATCTAACGCTTCATCGACCCACTGAAGATGGAGATCCAAAATCGCTTTTCTTGCAGCTTGATCGACTTTAAACCGCTCTTTTGATTCCAATTTTTCCAAAGCGGCAAATCGATCTTCTCGTTTATTGCCAGTTTCTAAAGCCAGCGCAGGAAATGCTTTTTGCAGATCAGCAAAATGGTCTGCCTCTAGTTCCCATTCCCAGGCCTGTTTTAAGCTGATTTTTTGCATGAGTTCATCTTGCGTGACTTGGGCCACTTTTAACTGAAATTTTTCTTGCACAAGTTGCGGTGTATTTTTCTCTATCGTAGATAGCGGCAAAAAGTTCTTAGGTAAACAAGACTCATCCCATTTATCTGCTGATACACTTTCTAGATACAGTTGGAATTTCATTAGAGAAGGAAAATCGGAAAAACGCAATGCCTCTGGAAGCTGGTAAAGTGCCACTTGTGCACAGTCGCGAGAAAATTCATGGAACTGCTTTAATGCTAAAGAATCTAGAAAAACAGCTCTTGCTGCTTCTTGGAAAAGATGTTTAAATCCCAGCACTTTTTTCCAAAGCACAATCGCTTTGCTCTCATCCGTTCCTAGAGATTGGATCATCTGGTAATAGTAGCCTTGTGCTTCTTCTAAACTAACTTTTTTGTCTTGCGCATAAAGCTGAGCTCCTTCCTGGACATTGAGCAAAAGATCGGCACGTGCCTCTTCTTTAGAGGGGTGGAACCCTTTCTCTTCTGCATAGAGGGAAGCATTGATGATAAATTGGCTGATGAGACTCATCAATTTTGATCCAAACCAGTCCTCGACCGAATGGAATCCAAAAAGTGACAAATCCTCATGGAAAAGCAGCGGATCAGGTTTAATCCAGGAATATTGATTTTGCTGCCGTAAAAGGATCTCTTTAAGCAGTTGGGGTGGCAATTTTGTTTGCGCTAGATAAAGTTTGAGTAGAAGGGAAAAATGGTTCGGGCTTACTTCACCTTCTGTCTTTTTTAATTCTTCAAGCAGCTCGTTCATCTCAGGGCAATAACCTTCCCATACTATCTTAGCACTTAAAAAGGGCACCTGCGGATGGGCGTAAGAGGTGAAATGTTTTGCTTTGCGAAAACGGCTTTCTAGATCGCTTTTGATGTCAGTCCAATACCTCTCGACTAAAAGAGTGGCCAATCCACTTTCTAAAAAATCATGATGGACAATGCTTCCATTGAGAAAATTGACAGCTCTTCCCCCTTCTTTAGCCCCATCTTTCAAAAAGCGATTCATAAGCTCAATGTCTGTAGATGTGATCGAACTGCCATCCCAAGCTGTGGCAATGTGCCGCTCTGGCATCTCTTCATGCGCTGCAAAAGTACTAAATGTACCGAAAAAGACAAAAGAAATCACAACCATAATTGTGATAAAAATAAAGAAAATTTTCTGATATTTCCTAAAAAAATTAAGCATAATTACCTAATATGATTTTGCAAAAATGACTCTACGTTTACTTTTTTTCCCTGTGATCACACAGCGCCCTTCCTCATCTTTTCCATCTAAAGGGATGCAACGGATGGTCACACTGAGATCTTTTTTAACCTGCTCTTCCATCTCTTTTTCACCACACCAATGACAGAGAGCAAAACCGCCATGGATCTCTGGTTGTTCTTTATTTTTAGGCGTGAAAAAGGCGTAAAACTCTTCTTTTGTTTCAATTTTCTTAATGTGAGAATCGCGAAATTTGACTGCTTTTTCATAAAGATCGATCTGGATCTCATCCAGTAGTGTCCCGATCTCCTTAAGAACCATCGTGCGTGCTATCGAGACTGTTTTTTTTGCTTCTAAATTGCGTCTTCCCACCATAACAGCATCTTTTTCAATGTCGCGCGGTCCAATTTCAAGTCGAATCGGAACTCCTTTTTTCACCCACGACCAGAGCTTTTCTCCGCCTGTCATCTCTTTCTCATCGAGAATCACCCCTAGCGGCTGACCATGGTAAGAGATCTCTTTAAGTGCATTTGCAAGGGCACGGCAATAATCAAGAACAGGGCCGCGTACTTCCTCTTTATGCATCACAGGGATAATCACCACATGAGTGGATGCAATGCGGGGTGGAACTACAAATCCATCATCATCGCTATGGGTCATGACAAGTGCGCCGATAAGCCGTGTTGTCGTTCCCCATGAAGTGGTCCACGCCAATTTTTCTTCTCCATCGGCATCGCGGAATCGGATTTTATGTGCTTTTGCAAAATTCTGCCCTAGAAAATGAGAAGTGCCCGATTGCAATGCTTTGCGATCTTGCATCATCGCCTCTATTGTGAAGGTAGAAACAGCCCCTGGAAAACGCTCGCTCTCTGTCTTCTCCCCTTTGATAAAGGGAATGGCTAAATAATCACGTGCAAACTTTTCATAAATGTTCAGCATACGCAACGTTTCTTCAACAGCTTCTTCTTCTGTGGCATGCACCGTATGACCTTCTTGCCATAAAAATTCCGTTGTACGTAAGAAAAGCCGCGTCCGCATCTCCCAACGCACTACATTACACCATTGATTTAAAAGCAGCGGCAGATCGCGGTAGGATTTAATCCATTCTGCTGCCATTTCACCAAACATCGTTTCTGAGGTAGGGCGCAAAATCAGCGGCTCTTCTAATTCTCCTGCAGGGACTAGTTTGCCTTCTTTGCCTTTTTCTAAGCGGTGGTGGGTCACTACAGCACATTCTTTTGCAAATCCCTCCACATGCTCTGCTTCTTTCTCTAAGTAACTCAGCGGAATAAAAAGAGGAAAATAGACATTTTGGTGGCCTGTTGCCTTAAACATTCCATCGAGTGCCCTTTGAATATTTTCCCAGATCGCATATCCCCAAGGCTTGATGATCATACATCCCCTGACAGGAGAGTGTTCAGCAAGATCGGCCGCACGCAGCACCTGCTGGTACCATTCCGCATAATTCTCTTGCCGTGTTGGTGTGATCGCTGTTTTTATTTTCTGGTTCATTTTACGAATACTTTTTTTATCTGCTCTCGAAGCACCTTTCTTGCTTCTGCAAGATCTTTTTTCGCTGCGCCTCTTCCTAAAAGAGGATGGGTATGTGCAAAAAGCGCCTCTAACA
>CAYSQP010000084.1:0-4543 GCA_964433285.1 uncultured bacterium
GAAAAGAACTAAAGTAAGTGCAAATATCGCACCAAAAAATATCGTTTTATTCGATACCATAGATGGTTCTGTTGCTGACGAGGAGGGGATACGATATTTTTCAATTTTTATTATTCAGGATTAGCTAAATCTCTAGGTATTTCTACAATAGGGAATTCTGGATCAAGAGGCTGTGCTTGGTCAGCAGGAGGAAAAGGAGGGTTAAAAGGGCGTTCTTCCTCTTCGGGAATAGAAGGTGGCTTGCGACTGTCATAGACTATTTCTGGTACAAATGGGTTACGACTATGAATGTAAACGAACTGATAGAAATCAGTTAAGTCAGGTAGAGTAATATAATAGTTTCTTCGATGATCAAGAGCAAGATGTGGAACTTTAAGGATTGCTTTTTTAGAAGGAACAAAGCTGGTTTCCCATTGCATCATTTGAAGAGGTTGCCTACCTTCTATCACACGGGCAGGTTCTCTTTCTGTAATGACTGCCCAGTTTTTAGATGATAAATTTCCAATAACAGCTTGTGCTACTCCATAAAGTTTTTTAGCGTGATTAGTTTGCCATTCGAATAGCATGACTTTTTCTTTTCTACCACTTAAGACAAGGCCGTACAGTGATTTTGATTTTAAAATAGACTTTTCTAATTTTAAAGTTTTTGAAACGGGCTCAGCATATTCATTGATTAAGTCAGTCAAAGCTGTAGGAAAAGATAGAAGAGCTTCATAAATTAAGCGCTTTCTTTGTTCAGATAACTTTTGATTTATTTGGGGTTTAAAATGACCTATATTTGAATATGGCTTTGGCACTCTAGGATCATCTACTAAACCTAGAGAAGGAGTAATGAATTCATCATCGTCTCTTTTATGTTCCTGAGGTTCTTCAGGAATGGAAGCTTGTCTTGCAGTTAGTAGCCTTTCTGCAGGGGTTAAAGGTGCGGAGCCTGTATATTGAATAGGATTTGCCATATGTTTATTACCATTTTAGTTAAAAATTAATATTAATTATTATAATATATAAATTATTTTATGTCAATTTTTAAATAAGAGGGGAAATAGCGCGTAAATGATGACGTAACCCTTTGAGCGCCTTAGGGTAATGGTTTCTGGCACGGGTGATCTGTTCTGCCCGTTTTAAATAGTCCCAGGCGCTATTATAGTCCCACCGCTCTGCACAAATCGCAGCGAGGTAGTATTCCACAGTAGGATCATTGGGGTCGATTTTATGGTAGGAGGTTAACACATTTTGCGCTTCGCTGCCGCGATTGAGTTGTAAATAGGTGACAGCCAGTTGAAGAATGCCAGCTCTAAACCGGGGATATTTTTTCACAACTTCTTGCAGGTTTTTCTGTTTTTGCAAGATGGACTGCCTTGTTTCATCTACAGGAAGAAAGACAGCTTTTAGCCCTTCGATTTCTACTGCTCCGCGGAGGTAGTCTTCAGGGAGGGATTCGGCCGTAATGGCATAATCGAAAATCTGGCTACGGATTTGGGTTAAAAGCGCCTTTCCTTGTTCTTTTTTTCCAACAAAAAGATAGTTAAATCCTAAAAACATTTTAATCAGTGGATCATCGGGCAAATAGGGGAGTGCTTTTTCATAGAGTTGCACGGTTTTTTCATACTCTTCTTTTCCCCAATAGACAGAAGCTTGGTTGACAAAGGCCATTCCCACAACTTCTTTTAAGGTCCTTCTCTGGAGGATGCGTGTATTTAAGCCAAGGTAGGTTTCATCAGGCGGATTGATCCCGCGCGCTGTGGTTTCTATATTGATTGCTTCTGTTCCATTTTCCCAGCGCACAAAGATATGCCCTGGGGGGGTGATAATTTCTAAAGGAAGGTTAAGCCTTTGAGCAAGGCAGAGGTAAAGGATAGAAACGCCTAAACAGACGCCTTGGCGGCTATCTAATACAGAGGGCAAAAAGGTGTAAAGATCGATCTCTTTGGCATAAAGAGAGTGAGGCGGAAACCGAAAGCGCATGTCTTGGAAAATAAAACGGTTAATTTCCCGTATTTTATCAAGCGGGCTGCTCTCTTTTTTCAAACGAACAGCAATTTGCAGCGCCATTAAATCTAAACTGGCTTCATATTGCAAAATTTTATCGCGGATATTTTCTTCTTCATCAAATTGATTGATGAGCAGCGCACGGCCTAAATCGATCTCTTCTGTAGGCAAATTGAAAAGTTCTTCTTTTGCCCATGCTAAACTGCCTTTTAATTTTCGGTTGGCAAAATGGTTGGCAAGGTTGCTTACGATCGTTAATTGTTCTTGAGAGAGCACAATAGGAGGATCGGAGCTTTGGCGCGTGACAAGGGAAATAATCGATTGGATATCAATATGCGGAAAGGGCACATCTCCGTTGTATTCTGTTTGACTACCTTGGCTAAGTAACTTCCAGGCATGTGCCAGTGCTTTTTTTCCCTCTTCTGTTTCTTTATACAGTTCATAAAAGGCAAGGTGTTGCGCCAAAGAATGGGGATCTAGGCTGCTAAAAATCGATTTTAAATGGTTTTTTTCTGCAGTGGGGGGAAGATTTTTTTCCTTCTTTTTAGCAGAAAGAGGATGGAAAATCATGAGTGCAATGGCAATACAAAGAAGCTGTCTATACATGATGTTAGGTTATCATAAAATGATGGTTTTGATCTCTTTTTTTAAGCCTTCGTGCTGGGTTATTTCCTCAACACTTGGTCGGAAGCGGTAGGTCCAATCAATAGGCAAGGGTTTGCCAGGGATGTTAATGCGCTCTTCTTCAGGATTATTCCAAGATAATTCGGGAAATAAACATAGATATTCTTGCAAAAGGTTCACATGAAATAGGCTTGTTGTATGGTGGCTGTCCCATAAAATTTCTTTGCGCTGCTCTTTTGTGATCTGTGGCGTATATTGCCAGCCTTTCAATTGTGCCAAATGGGCGGCTTCTTGGGGCTGATCTCTCCACCAAAGTGCCAAAGTTTCTGAATCATGTGTCGATACAGTTGTTAAACTGATCGGTTCATACGCATCGATGGGAATAAAGCTTTGATCTTGCTCCCATTTTCTTTCCCAGCGCATCACCTTGGTGCCGCAAATGCCTAACTTTTTTAGCACTTTTCTCATTGAAGGCAGCACAACGCCTAAATCTTCTGCAATGGGAAGCATGGGGGAGTGGTTAATGAGCAATTTAAGATGTTTTTCGCCTTCTGCATTCCAGACACTCTCATCCTTGGGAATGTAAAATCCTTCTTTACCTGTGCCTCCTTGTGGAATAGCAAAGATGCGGAAAAGTCCAATGGCATGGTCAATGCGATAAAGATCATAAAAATGGGCAGCGTACGTTAGCCTATCTTTCCACCAGATGCCATCTTCTTTTTCTATCACATCCCATTTCATGATCGGAAAGCCCCACGTTTGTCCTTCCTCAGAATAGATATCAGGAGGGGAGCCAGCCTGCAGCTGGAGATCGAATAGTTCTTGGTGATGCCAAACATCGGCGCTATCAGGGTTCAAAAGGATAGGAAGATCGCCAAAAAGGAACACTTTTTTATTTTTAGCCTGTTTTTTGACCTCAAAGAGCTGCGAAAAGCAGAGATATTGCAGGAGCATCACAAAGGAGATTTCGTTAGCGTGATCTTTAAGCAGTTTTTCTTTTTCAATGGATGTTAAGCTTTTTAGTTCCTTTGGCCATGTCATCCAATGGTTTTTTGAAACAACTGTTTTGATTGTTTTAAAAAGGGCATAAGGCACAAGCCAGGGATTGTGAGCGACAAATTGCTGGTATTCAGGCGATTTTAAAATTGCCTTACCTTCTTGGTTATAATAGCTGCGCAAAAAAAAGAGTTTGTAGCTTTGTACAGTCGAAAATGCGATGCGAGAGCTTTCTGTTTTTAATTTTTGCAGTTGATCAGGCTGTTTTAAAAAGGGAAGCGCATGGAGTGAAAGAAAGAGCGGATTTAAGGCACATGAGGAGATCGGAAAATAGGGGCTTGGGTCATCGCCTGAATCATTTAAGGGAAGAAGTTGCAAAATATCCAGTTTAAGTGAGCTGCACCAGTCAATCAGCGGTAGAAGATCGTAAAATTCTCCAATTCCGCAGCTGTTTTGAGAATGTAATCCGGATAAGATCACATTGATCCCGTGGTGGGGATAGATGCCTACTCTATTCCATGCGTCAGCAACTAAGGTTTTACTTAAGTCCAAACATCGAGCCTTTTTTGGGCTCTTCCAAAGTAACTGGAAGAGGTCTATTTTTTTCTACCGCTTCTTTCCAGTCATGGGCTTTTTGAATAAATTTTTCAAGAATAGCAGCCAATTTTTCTGCTTTGAGTTCGCTTAAATAGGCGTATTGAAATAAGACAAGCTTATTGTTGCGCTCTGAATAGGCTAAAATGCCGCTACTAAGGCTCGAACCATTACTTTTAAGCGCTGCTTTAAAAAGCATTTCTCGGTAAGCGCCAGGAGGCACGTCGCATAAAAAAGCAGCGATTAAAATGCGTTCTTTTGCCGCTTCAAGCTCTAATTGAACATCAAAACCATACTCATAGCTGATGCGGCAATAGGTGCCTTTTTCTGCATAGAGATT
>CAYSQP010000085.1:0-4487 GCA_964433285.1 uncultured bacterium
CTGCAAGGATCGCAGCAGCCGAAGTTCCATACTGTGTCCAATCCTCCGCGAACGCCGCCGCCTGAGAAATGGTTTTTCATATCCACTTCGTTGGTGAAAGGACCGCCAGTGACAAAAGGCTCATCAACGGGTCCATCCCAGATACCGCCTAAATATTCGATCTCATATTTTTGTCTAATGAGCGCAACTCTAAAGCCGATATGGGGTCTTAATGTGAGCATTTTACTTGCCCAGAATTCACGGCCAAGCTCTAGATCCACTAAGTTTAGAGTGACTCTCCAAGAAGTCTCGGCTTGAGTTGCCCAGAGAATCGTTCCGCCTGCTGTATCTGTTCCAGGACCAAAATCAGACCAGAGAGGGAGCAGAGTGACGTTAAGATCTGACTCATTATCATTGGAGCTATGCGCTCTACCATTATAATGTGTCCAGATCAGCTCTAGATCCCATCCATCATGGGTTGTGTTGTATCCAACGCCCACTTTAAAACCAGGTTTCCATTTGAAATTAGGAGTTTCATAGCTTGCTTCAATCAAAGAAGCGTTAGAGATGGTGGCAGTCGCTGCAGTTGGAGTGGCTACTTTAGTTTCAATAGCATATTCCAAACCGTCTTCAGTGGCTTGCCAGTAAAAACCTGCTACAGTCACAGAGAATTCACCTGCATCGCAGCAGCATGCATCATTGGTGAAAGGACGAGCTGGAGGATTGACAGCCATGGGCATGTCTGGTCCGCAAATGCTGATCCTGTCGCAACGCATATTAGCGCCACGCTCTTTATCTCGGTACCTTCCGTCAGCATTTAACATTGCAGTAAATGCTGCAATCGATATGGCAGCTGCTGGCCATACTCTTCTAATATCCCAATTCATATTTACTCCAAGGTTTATGATCAAAAACTTTTCGCTCTGTAGCAGAGCTTATCTTTAAGCTCACTGTAAGATTAAAATTAATTTATGGTCAATAAAAATTAAGAATACCAGCGTCTGATAACGAAATGGTCTTTTGCAGAAAACTTCGAATCCCAGAGGGAAAGCGGCTTTCTTTGTAGTTCGATAAGTCGGTCTTTAAGAGGTTGCGCTGCAACGCCTGTTTGTGGCCGGCTTTCAATACATAAAGTTGTATCTAACACAATTATCACATGGCCTGGCCAGACAATAATATCAAGCGGTTTTACAAGATTAGCAATCTGATTGATTGAACGGTTTTCAATGTCGACTGCTTGGCCGAAATGGACAAGCCAGGATGTGTTTCGCGGTGTAAACCCATTTGTTGCTTCATAAAGTAGGCCAGAACAATCCACCCCTTTCAAAGTCCAGAGCTGTTGCATTTTTTTATCGAGCGGTACTGTGGGAGGAAAATAGTGTAAAAGCTCAGGGATGCCGCAACTGGCATTACCTCCCCATATATAGATGGCGCCAATCAAGCTCTTTAAATGGTTTAAAATATCCAAAAATGGCGGAATCACTTTTTTTCTTTCGGCCCCGGCTGAATATAAAAAGCGTTGATCGACAAAAAGAGGGGCGCATGGATATTCGCTCATTTCCACTTGGACGATCTGATCATTGATCTGCTTAAGGATTTTGAATTTTGTATTGGTAAATGCCACCGTTTCTACAGCGCGCAAGAGTCCCTGATCATCAAGAAGAAGCGAGCCGCCATCTTTTCCACCAAAGACTTTTGTAAAGTCAGGAGTGTTTAAAATAGGAGTGAAAGTTTTAGCAAATGCAAAGCTCGACATCTTTTTGAAAAATCGGTATCTTGGTCTGATCATAATCTAGGTGTGACGATGAAGAAAGGAAAAAAATACCAAACATTACTCTGTTTAATTCTGTGCTGTGTGCTTGGGGCTTGCCATTCTCCTACGCCAAAAAGCGGCTTTAAGCAAACAAAAACAGGCATTACGATTAATCTTGGGGCAGAGCCTCAAACATTAGACCCTCGAAAAGCCAGAGATTTGCATGCAGTCACACTGGTCAAAATGTTATTTGAGGGCTTGACACGCGTAGGAAAAAATGATCAGCCTGAGCTTGCACTTGCACGCAGTGTTGAGATTTCTCCTGATTTAAAAAAATACACTTTCTGCATGCGCTATTCTGAATGGTCCAATGGAGAGCCTTTGACAGCCAATGACTTTGTCTATGCATGGAAAAAAGTGTTAGATCCGCAATTTGTATCGGAAAATGCCCAGCAGCTTTATGTGATTAAGAACGCAAAAGCGATCAAAGAAAGCAGACTTCCTTTAGATGAATTGGGAGTACGAGCGCTTGATCCGATGACATTAGAGGTGGAATTGGAATGCCCCACTCCCTATTTTCTAGAGCTTATGGCTTTTCCAGTTTCTTTTCCTATCTGTCAAAAGATTGATGAAGAAAATCCACATTGGGCTGAATCAGTGGCTACCTTTGTCTGCAATGGCCCTTTCAAATTAAAAGAGTGGAAACACCAAAATTATATCAAAGCAGAAAAAAATAGTTTTTATTGGGATGCCGCCCATGTGCAGCTTAAAGATATTGAAATGGTCATGGTGCAAGAAGATGCAGAGCTCAAAATGTATCGAAAAAAGGAGCTTGCTTGGGTCGGCTCGCCTTTGTCTACTTTATCTTTAGAGGCACTTCCAGAATTGAAAAAAAATGGTGAGGTTCACACAAAACCGATTCTTGGGACCTATTTTTTGCGTGCAAATGTGGAAAAGCCGCCCTTTAATAATGTAAAAGTGCGCAAAGCATTTTCTCTTGCCATCCAGCGCAGTGAAATTGTCCAACATATCACGCAAGGTGACCAGGTTCCTGCAACAGGACTTGTTCCTCTTTCTTTAGGATTGCAAAAAGAGCCCTATTTCGAAGATGGCGCGACAGATAGAGCGCGCGCTTTGTTTGATGAAGGACTGCAAGAAAGCGGGTTAACCTTAGAGCAGATGCCGCAGATTGTGTTTTTCTATAGAGCCAGTGAGCGCAACCACCTTATCACACAAGCTCTGCAGCAACAATGGTACAAGACATTAGGAGTGAAAGTGCGTTTAGAAGCAGTAGAAAGAAAAGTGTTTTTTGATCGGCTTTCAAAACAGGATTACCAATTGGCAGCAGGAGATTGGCTGGCTGACTACAATGATCCTATCAACTTTTTAGAAGTCTTTAAATACAAAACGGCCACCACCAATAATACAAACTGGGAAAATGAAGAATATACGCAACTACTAGATCGTTCGGCAATGATTTTGGATCCTGATCAAAGAGCAGAGCTTCTTTCAAAAAGTGAAAGAATTCTGATCGATGAGATGCCCATTATGCCGATTTTTTATTACACCCTGCTCTATATGCAAGAAAATCGATTAAAAGATGTGGTGCTTACATCGCTGGGAAATCTAGACTTTAAATGGGCATATTTAGAAAATGCGGAATAATGCAAATGCAACGCCTTTTTTTAATCGCTTCATTTAGTTTGTTTTCACTCTCTCTTTTTGGCGGAACAATACGTCTTTATAATGATAGTCCCTATAAATTGCGTGCTGTTATACGGGGAGCTGATGGTGGCTATTATGGTGAACTTGCTATGGATCCTCAAGGCTATAGCAGCTGGACCGATGCAAATTCTCAATTTGGTATTTATGATAAACAAAGGCAGCAGTCAGTCACCCCTTACACTGTGATCTGGTATTGTTTAGATGGGGGAGATTATTCAATATGCACTAATGTGGCAACAGGCGCTACTGTCACGGCGCAAGGATGTGAAGGAGCGCGCGAATGCAAGCCAAAACCGAAAAGAAAACAGGTCAATCCCAATGAAGGCAAAGATGAGAGACTCTTTATTCCGCAGCCACCAGAGCAGCAGGACATCGAGGAGTATCCAGCGCCATGAACAGACTCTTTTTTTTATTTCTTATCCTTTTTTGCCCACTCTTTAGTGGGACCGTGCGGCTTTATAATGATAGCCCCTACAATCTACGTGTTGTTGTGCGTGGCAATGATGGCAGCTATTTAGGCGAGCTCATGATGCCGCCGCAAAATTTTAGCACATGGACTGATGCCAATAGACAAGCAGGCGTTTTTGGCAAAGGAAATCCTTATAGCATGGGCCCGTCAATGTCGCAGCTTCCTTATACTGTGATGTGGTATTGCATGGATGGAAGTGATTATTCTGTGTGCGGTAATGTTTTTACTGGGTCTACAGTGACAGCGCAGACATGCGATGGTGCGCGCATGTGCAAACCTGTTCCAAAAAAGCAGCCGCAAAAGACCCCCGGCGCAGAGCAAGGCGAACAACTATACATTCCACCACCACCGCCAGATCAAGAAATCCACGAGAATCCGATCGCACCCTAATGTTTCAGCAACTTTGTTGCATAATTATTTAAAATCGGGCTTATACCCGATTTTAAAGGAAAAGAACAAAGAAGAAAAAAGGCATGAATAGACGTCGGGACTTAAAGTCCCCGCGTCCCTTTGAGCTATTCTGGCTTTGCCAAATCGATTCTCTCGCCTCGGGCCGTACCT
>CAYSQP010000086.1:0-4467 GCA_964433285.1 uncultured bacterium
CGAGATCAAGATGGACCACACGGTCAACAAGCAAAAAGGGATAGCGATGAGGTAAAATCTTAGCAATGTCCTTGAGGCTTAATATCACAGGGTCTTTCGTCGTATTTAAGCTCATGAACCATTCTCCATCTTAATATGATTAAATAGATCCTTTCCAAAAGCAACATTGGCAGCATGGCCTGCGCGGATCGCAATAATATGGGCATCAAAAGATACTGGAATCAAAGAAAGATCTCCAATAAGATCAAGTACTTTATGTCTTACCATTTCATCCGAAAAACGTAATCCTTCCGGATTCATCACGCTATCATCTTTGATAATCACCCCATTTTCTAATGTACCACCTTTAATCAGCCCCTTTTCTATCATGGCGGTAATTTCTTCATAAAGGCAAAAAGTGCGGCAAGGTGCGATCTCATTTTTGAAAATGTCTGTATCTATCTCTTTTGAAAAATATTGTGAATGTAAAATTTTAGAGTGGGGATAATGCAACGTATAGCTAATGCGGTACTCTTCAGAGGGGAGTGCAATCAGATGGATATCTCCTTGAGACCAAAAAAGAGGCGTCGAAAGCTGGTAAATGATTTTTTCTCTTTCTTGCACAACAATCCCAGCAGATTCAATAAAATTGACAAACTGGATAGAACTTCCATCTAAAATAGGCACTTCAGGGCCGTTTAAAACAATCCATGCATTATCAATTTCACAGGCTTTCAAAGCAGCCAGCAGATGTTCAACTGTATGGATAGTAGCCCCATTTTTGCCCAGCACCGTACAGCGCGGTGTGCTCACTACATAATCAAGAGTTGCAGGAATCACTATCCGTTCAGGAAGATCCACTCTCTGCATTAAAATCCCTGTATCAAATGGCGCAGGATGGATAATTAGAGTCGATTTTTCACCTGTAAACAGACCAGTCCCCGAAATGGTAACAGACTTTTTTAAAGTCTTTTGCATCTGGGATTTTGACAACGTCCGTTTAACACTTTCTGTCGACAGAGCGCAAGAAACTGCCAAATGGCACCTCTAGTTAAATAAATTTTAACGTTAACTCTACTTGTAGAAAGTTACCTTAAATACGGATTTTGGGCAATCTCAATGATATTTTTTCATGATAAAAGAAGAGAATAATCAAGAAAAAAGAAAGGGTTAAAATTCCTCCATTACCCCAAAAAGTATATAACGTTGGATAGTTGTAAGAATCAATTTTAATTTTAACAGCCCCTATAAACTGTTTCCCACTTTCATCAAATTCAGGTAGTACAGCTAAAATCCTGCCGCAGCTATCCACTGCGCCTGTAATCCCAGTGTTGCAAGAGCGCAAAAGGCAAACTCCATTTTCGACAGCCCTGAGCCTGGCATGGTCAAAGTGCTGCTGTGCCAATTTAGAGCGGGGATACCAGCCATCATTTGTGACATTGACAAAGAGCTTTGCCCCTTTTAACCTGCCCTCTCGCATCAAATAAGGAAAAGTTTCTTCATAACAGATCGAAGCGGCCATGGGCAAACAGCCATAAAATAAATCTTTTTCTTGTCCCTGTGTAAAAAAATCTGTAATACCATAATTTTTGACAAGAGGATAGAGCCATTGAAAGGGCAGATATTCGGCAAGCGGGATTAAAATTCTTTTATCATAGCGCTCATAATTTTCTCTTTCCGGCACAAAATGAAACGCTGAATTGTAGTTGACCCCATCATGGCAATCTAGCCCAATAATAATCTCTGATTTTAAATGGTTCGATAAAGTCTGCGCTAAATTCCCATTGGATAGCCGTTTTTGCGTTGAGTTAAGTTTTATACTGCCTATTTCATCAAAAATGTTAGCCATTTTTTCAGAGGAATAAATCGCTGCATCGCATGTAAATGGTAAAGCAGCTTCGGGAAGAACAATAAGATCTGCTCTCCCATGGTCGTGGATGATCTGCAAAATGCGTCGCCATTGCTCATAAGGGGATACAAATTCTTGCACTCTCCCTTGTAGCGCCACTTTTTCTGAAGGTAAAAGCCCTGTTTGAAGAAGGAGTGCAACGATCGTTTTATGGCCTTTTTGGCCTTGGTGATAGGTCAATTGACAGGCTCCCCATACATAGGGGAAAATGGCAGCCATGGCACAGGCTACATAAGCTTTCCACTGGTTTAAGACCAAAGCACGCAGTGCCATTAAATTGACACATATCACCCAAAAACTAAGACCCAGCACACCAAAAATGGAAGCCATTTGCAAAGGCCACAGATAAGTTGAGAGTGCAAGACCTGCAAGGTTAAAACTAAAGCCACAAAAAACAAAAAAGCGGCTCCATTCAATCAGCGTCCAAAATGAAGAGAGGGCCAAAATAAAGAGAAAAGAGCTCTCTTTTTTTACAAAATGGGACAGCAGTGCAAATTGAAGTCCTAAAAAAAGAGCTAAAGCGGCATGGACAAATAGGATGTAGATGCCTTGATATTCAGTTGTACTCATCCAGGAAAGCTGAACTGCTTGCACGCCTGCATACCAAAGAAAAGCGGCCCAAAAACGGCTCTTTTTGGAGGGCCAATCTACAATTGATCTCCAAAACAGTGCGTAGCCAAAAGCGGCAGCAAGAGGCGATAAAAAAGGCACAAATGCAGGCTGGCCAAAGGCAACAATAAAAAAACTAAAAAAAAGCCTAACCACTTTTTGGTTTTTTCTTAGCTGTAGGTTTAATGCCTTGGGAGAAAAAGACAAGACAGCCGCCAAAGAGCGCTAAATTTCTTAAAAATTGCATCACATTTTGCTCCTTATCAAGGCCATCAATCCACCAAAAATGGTAAAAAATCAGTGTTGTTGGGACTAAAAAACAGGCCAGCAAAAAGGCGCCTACGCGTACACCTACTCCAAGAAAAACCAGTGCCCCTCCTGCAAGTTCTGCGACTGTACTGGCCAAAAGAACTTCAGAGGAGTGAGGAAGCAAAAAATCCAGCAGCCGCTGCGGCCATTCTGCCCCTTGCACATATTGCAGCGTATTGAGTAGGCCTGTGATCAGTGCTTGCTCAGAATCATTCCAATTTAAAATTTTAGTGACACCTTCGATGATAAAAAAGAGGGCAAAGCACATCCTGCCAACAATTAAGAAAAAATTCATAGGTTCCTAATTAACAAATTTGCTTATCCGGAGTATAATCTATGAACAATTATGACAAAATCTTTTCGTGAACATCATCTTTTGAATTTACTGGGCTGTTTTTCATCGCAAAATCTGCCTCTGGATGTTGCTTTAAAAAAATATTTTTCTCACCATCGTGCTATCGGGGCCAAAGACCGTAAGTTCATTAGCGAAACCATTTATGCTATGATCCGCTGGCAGGGTCTACTCGACTTTTTTTGCACTCCTCCTATTTTCTGGGAAAAAAGATATCAGCTTTTCATGCAAAACACGTGGGCTAAAGCCAAACAGGATCCTACTATTGCTGCCCATATTCGAGTGAGTTTTCCCAAAGCTTTTTTTCAGCTCCTTGTGACTCATTATGGAGAGCGCAAAGCATTTGAAATAGGCTCTATTTGTAATGAGCAGGCACCCATTACTGTGCGCATTAATCCTGCTAAAGTAGAGCGCGCCTCTTTACTTGCAGAGTGGAAATCCCAATTTCCCGTTAAACCAACCTCTTTTTCAAAATGGGGGATTGTGTTTGATAGACGTATCAATTTTTACGAGCTTCCTGCATTTAAAAGCGGTCTTTTTGAAGTGCAAGATGAAGCCAGCCAGCTCATTGCTGACTTAATGGATGTCAAAGAGGGCCAGCGTGTCCTTGATTTTTGTGCTGGAGCTGGCGGCAAGACTTTGGCTTTTGCCCATAAGATGAACCACAAAGGGCAGATTTATCTCCATGACATCCGCACTTTTGCTTTGGCAGAAGCCAAAAAACGACTGAAGCGCGCAGGCATCCAAAACGCCCAAATTTTGCCGTCTAATTCCCCTGAAAAAAAGCAGTTAAAAACCAAAATGGATTGGGTACTCGTCGATGCACCTTGCAGCGGGTCAGGCACACTCAGGCGCAACCCAGATTTAAAATGGAAATTCAATCTCAATGCCCTACCACAGCTTGTTGCAGAGCAGCGCGCCATTTTTAAAGAGGCCCTTGACTATCTCTCTCCCTCTGGATGTATTGTTTACGCCACGTGCAGTATTTTACCTGAAGAAAATGAGCAGCAAGCACTCTATTTCCAAGAAACATTTGGATTGAAAGCGGTGCAAGAACCATTTCGATCTTTACCCACAAAAGATGGGATGGATGGTTTTTTTGGAATCATCCTTAAAAAGTAAATGCAACCACAGAGGCATTAGAGACACAGAGTTAAGAGGGAGAGATAAGTTTATTTTTTTCGGGGCAGCGAACCCGAAAAAAACGACTCATGCCACTTCGTGGCAATGAAGAATGGAAGATAAGCACAGAGAAGAATTAATTGATTTCTTTGCCTGACGAAGGACGATAGTTCAAGGCAGGCAATGA
>CAYSQP010000087.1:0-4427 GCA_964433285.1 uncultured bacterium
TTAATTGATACAGCAGGAAGGCTGCAAAATAAAGAAGATCTGATGCAACAATTGCAAAAAGTGCGTCGCGTATGCGATAAAGCGGTGCCTTTAAGCCCGCACGAGACACTTCTTGTTCTAGACGCTACAGCAGGACAAAGCGCTATTGAGCAGGCAGCCGCCTTCCATCGGTACACGCCACTATCCGGCATTGTGCTTGCAAAATTGGATGGCACTGCAAAAGGCGGCGCGATCCTTCCGATCTATCACCAGTTAAAAATCCCTGTCAAATGGGTCGGCACAGGTGAGGGCATCGGTGATCTTTTGCCATTCGATGCACCCAGTTATGTCAACGCTTTGTTTCTTTTAGAAAATTAATTCTTGACTTCGATTCCTCTTTTCTAGTACTTGTCTAATTCATACAAGCAATCATAATTGAGGAATCATTCCATGACTTCTATGTCACATTCATTTGTCTATCTGCACTCTCCATTTTCCATGCGCACTGTGAGTGAAGAACAAAATAAAGCATTGTTATTACAATTTATTTTGACTGAGCTTTTACATGCCAAAGATGCCCATGAAAAAAATGATCCTTTAGAATTTGTCTTTTCATCCCCAGCCTGTTTTTTCCCATTTGACTGGTCTTATGAAGTGGGCTGTTTAAATAAAATCCATGAACATGCACTGCTACTAGAATATGCATTCCCCTCTTTTAGTGCGCAGCGCGCCACATTCCAAATTCATTTGGAACAGACTCTCTCTTATGTGATTCTGCATAAGAAAAACAAAAAAGAGGTGGACAACGGCAAGCTCCTTGAGTATTTTAGAGGGCTCTATGTACTCCTGCATCCTTTTATCATCGCCTGTAGGGATAATGAAGGGCTGCTTTTGTTTTTATTAAAAAATCAAGAGGATATTTGCGAAATGGCCGCACCTGATAATCTATCCCACCTTCTTGATCAGATGTTTCCAGAAGGTTTAAAAAAGTTCTCAGAGACTTTGCGCACAAAATATGAGGACCGCGGCTTTACTTCGCTTTTGACCGAAATTGACCGGCTGCTTGTCCCTTATGAGTCATGAGCTTGTTAAAGACACTTTAAAATGGATTCAAGAGAATCATTCTCCTTCTGATACTTTTCTAACATCAGAAGAAAATGCCCGTTTCTTTTCGATAGAAAAACCAAAACCGCCCTCTCCACAAACGGTTTATACTGCCCCCATACAAAAAGCAAAACTGTTTAAAGAAGAAAGAAAGATCGAACCTCCTCTTGCCATTAAAAAGCAGCCACCCGCAGCTTTACCTATTGAAGAACTCCTCCGTCAAAACGGAGGAGATTCTCCTACTGTTAAAGAGCAAAAAGTGCCTTTTCGCAACCAAATTTATAGCTCGGCTAACTCGCCCCTAAAGGGGCGAGATTGCGCTCGAGCAGCAGTTCAAACAATCATCGAAAAGGTCCATCCCCATTTTACTTTGACCGCTGCGATTCCTGATGATGCCATGGCCAAAAAAAAAGCAGAAAGCTGGAAAGAAAATAGCCCGCCTGCGCAGGTAGCAATTCTCTACTTTAGCGAGTCGCCGCACGATTTAGAATTTCTAAAAAAAATAGCAAAAGCAGTGCACTCTTCTTTTGCCCCCACTAAATTGATCGATGCTAAAAGGATTAGCGATGAAAAAAGATGGGATGCATTTTTAAAAGAGGGCAACTATAAACTGATCATCTCGCCTGAAAAAGGGGTGCAAAGCTCTTTTGAACTGATGCGTCTTTATACAGAAATCCCCAAAACACAGGCCCGCTTTTTAGGAAAAACAGCCCTTTTGCTCTTGAGCTCGCTAGATCAGTATGAGAAAAACCCCCATCTGAAGCGTACCCTTTGGACCACGTTATGTCAGATTCTGAAAACTTAAAAGTAGCCTCTATTGTTTTAGAATCTGCCATTGATAAACCACTCGATTACGCTATCCCCAAAACATTGCAATTACACCCAGGGATGCGCGTGGAGGTCCCCGTTAAAAATCGACTCTGCTATGGAATTGTCATCCAGATTAAAGAATCTTCTCTATTTCCCCATTTAAAACAGATCCACTCTATCTGTGACACAAACATTCCCCAAGACCTTTTAGAAATTGCTTTTTGGATGGAAAATTATTACGGCGCTCCTTTACGAAAAGTGCTAAAAACAATCTTTCCCTCTTTGCTTCGAAAAGAGATGGCGCCCAAAACACAGATTTTTGTTAAACCGCTTATTTCACTTAATAAGATGCGCTCTCTTTGTGAAGAATTAAGGATCAAATCAGAGGCGCAAGCTGCTGTACTCGATGTTCTTTTGCAACAGCCAAAAGGGATGTTTTTAACAGAGCTTTTGGAAAAAACAGATCTCAGTGCAAGTCCAGTCCAAACGCTTGTGAAAAAAAAAGTGTTAGAGTGCCGCCCGCTTGTCCTTGATCGCTGCCCTCTAAAAGATCAGGACTATTTCCCCACAAAAGCCAAAAAACTCAGTCAAGAGCAAGAGGAAGCTTTTAAAACCATCACAGAGAGTTTGAATCAAAAAGCATTCAAAGTTCATCTTTTGCATGGCGTGACAGGCAGTGGTAAAACAGAGGTCTATTTGCAATGCATTGAGCATGCGCTCAAGCAGCAAAAAGGAGTGATCTTTTTAGTTCCAGAAATCGCTTTGACTTCCCAAACCATTGAGCGACTGCGCGGCCGCTTTGAAGGCAATATTGCGATTCTCCATCATCGCTTATCGCAGGGCGAGCGCTTTGATGAGTGGCGTCGCATCCAAAAAGCAGAAGCTAAAATTGTTGTTGGCGCCCGTTCGGCGATCTTTAGCCCCGTCCAAAATTTAGGCCTTATTATCCTCGATGAAGAGCATGATCATTGCTATAAACAGAGCGATGAGTCGCCGCGCTATCATGCCAGAAGCGTAGCCATTATGCGTGCCAAATTTTCTAAGGCCGCTGTAGTTCTAGGTAGTGCCACGCCTAGCATCGAAAGCTACTATAATGCACAGATCGGGAAATTTCATTTAAGCCACTTAAGTGAGCGTGCCGATAATGCCGAGATTCCCCAAATTTCTATTGTGGATATGAGGCAGGAATTTGAAAAAAATCGAGGCTTTACCCTTTTTTCTGAAGCTCTTATCGAAGCGATCAAAACACGTCTACAAGCAGGCGAGCAGATGCTTCTTTTTTTAAACCGGCGCGGCTATCACACATCAAGCAGCTGCCCGCGCTGTGCGCATACTATGAAATGTCCCCGCTGCGATATTGCGCTCACCTATCATTTAGGCGAAAAAATCCTATCCTGCCACTTATGCGACTTTCGTATTTCCCCGCCACGCAGCTGTCCAGAGTGCCAGTTTGATGGAGGCTTGAAATACAAAGGGGCAGGCACTGAAATGGTTGAAAAAGCACTATATGCTCTTTTTCCCCATGTGCGCACACTGCGCCTTGATGCCGACACAACACGCCATAAAGGAAGCCACGAAAAGCTATTTAAGCAGTTCCGCGCGGGTAAGGCCGATGTACTGATCGGAACGCAGATGATTGCAAAAGGGCTCCATTTTCCTTCTTTAACCCTTGTCGGCGTGCTGGCCATCGATGGGGCGCTTAACATCCCAGATTTCCGCGCCTCTGAAAATGGTTTCCAACTCCTGACCCAAGTGGCAGGCAGGTCGGGCCGCGCCTCGATCAAAGGAGAGGTGATTATCCAGACCCATCTCCCTGAACATGAGATTATCACTTTAGCTGCAAAGCAAGATTTTGCCCATTTCTATGCCCAAGAAATTGAGGTGCGCAAATTATTCCACTACCCTCCATTTACCCATCTTGTAAAACTGCTTTTTTCGTCTCCTGATTTAAAGTTTTTGCAAAATGAGGCAAAAGAGTTCCGCTCGCTGATGATTGCAAAACTCCCCCCTTCTTTTGAAATCCAGCCGCTTGTTGCCTGTGGCCATGCCAAAATTAAGGACAACTATCGCTTCCAATGTATCATTAAAGGAAAAAGCTGCCTTCCCATTGTCAAAGCATTTAAAGAAATCAAAGCCTCTTTTCCTAGTAAAGACATCAAGATCGCACTGGATGTAGACCCCGCTTCCACTTTTTTTTAATATCGTCTACTATGATGGCATGATCGAAGTAGAACGCAAAATATTTATTGATGAACCGCAGCTTAAGACCATTGAAGAATCTGCACAGTTTATAGAAAGTATTTTTTTAACCGATACCTACTATGACACCTCTGATTATAGGTTTACAACAAGCGATATCTGGTTGCGCGAGCGTAATTGTCAATTTGAACTTAAGATTGGCATTAAAGGAATGAGCGGGTCGATCGACCGCTATTTAGAAATTAAAAACGAAGAAGAAATTCTGCAAAAATTAGGACTTGAAAATGAAAGTAGTTTGATTAAAGCGCTTAGCAAAGCAGCCATTGTGCCCTATG
>CAYSQP010000088.1:0-4401 GCA_964433285.1 uncultured bacterium
ATTTGTAGGATCCATAGGTGTCATTTGCACAATGCGGGATGTTTCACCAATGGCTTTGCAAATGGAGATCACATTTTTGCAATTGTTGAATTTCAAATTTTGCAATTGTTCTAAATAGATTTTCTTCTGCGGCTCAAAGGCAATTACAAGCCCCTCAGGACCTACCTTTTTTGACATCACAATAGTATGAACACCGATGTGAGCTCCAATATCGACAGCAACAGAACCTTCTCTTAGAAAATATTCGATTAAAAGGCCGATATTGCCTTCCCAAGGCTGATTTTTCTTTAAAATGGATTTGATTGAATCTGGGACAGCATCGATGTAAAAATAGACATTGGGGTAGTACACATAGTGGCGTGCATAATTTTGCTTCACGCTATTCCACGCTTTTTCAAGCTCTTTAACACTTCCATAATCATCAAAAAAATCACCCCTTACAAAAAGGGCCTCATCAGGAAAGTGGGCCACAAGCCGATAGTTAGATAACTCAAGAAAATCACGCCACATCTGAAACTGATTTTTCACTTTCATGTAAATGCAGTGTGGCATGCTTTTGAAGTCTTTTGCCGAGTATGTATCTGCATCTATTCTAAGCAAATCGATGCGCTCTTTTTCACTTGTAAATTGTGCTTGCGGCCAAAAAGCTTGAAAAAGAGCTTTTTCATCCGAATCTTCCACTGAAATTAAGGGATTTTTAGGAAGAAAAACAGCCACAAGATTTAAACGTTCTTGGCCTAATAAAGAAAACATGCAAAAAAGCAGCAATAACCTATAAAGGGACATGAACCTATCTCAATAAAATGAAACTTTGATTTTTGAAAGTTTTTTTCCTAGATTTCAAAACCGTTTCGCAGCACATACTTGAACAAGTAGAGCAAGAAACGGTTTTGAAATATTTGAAAAAAGATTCGAAAAGCATGTTTCCTATTTTATTGAGATAGGTTCATAAGGAGGACGGTAGATCTTCTCTACCTGGTTCATATTTTTAAACTGCAGATTTTTTTCTTTTAAAAGATCATCACGGATAAAAAAAAGCTTCATTGCGCTGCTTTCTGCATAGACAAGCGAATAATTCTTTGACCTTCCTAAATCATATAAGGCGCGGATACTGGCCCCAAAATTGGTAGAGTTATCTCCACAAAAAAAAGGACGGTATCTAGCGACTACATTTTCATCAGGCCAATACTGCGCATTGTATTTGATCACCACAACTGCAGGCTGATATTTGGCATCAAGCCCTTTCCAAAGATGATAGCTATTGTAGCTAATGTTGATCGATAAAAGATCAAGGCCAAAAGTAGGCACCTGGTATTTATCAAAAAGCTGACTGATATTTTCTGCAATGATAAACTCTTTATGGAGATTGTGACTGCTTGATTCAAAGCTTCGGTCAAGTAAAAGCGCTTTCCATCCTTGTAATCTTAAAAAATAGGTGCTGCTATCAGAGAGGCCATCGCGCGCACCGATTTCTACGCAAAATTTAGAAGAGGGAGCGATAAGCTGAAAAATACGCGCTAGTACCCCATCTTCTCCATGAGAACTATAAATCGATTTTTCATATTTGCTTAAATCGATCTCTTCAGCAAATGCAACAGAGCAAATAAGAATAAAAAGCAGACTTCTTAACATATTTATCTCTTTCTAAACAGAATGCAATTTCCATTATCAATTAACTTAATGACATCGCACTGTTCCGACAAGATATCGATTGCTTTTTGGGTCTGTTTCCACAAACTGTCATTGATCCAGATATAGCCCCCAGAGCGCACTTTGGGTAAATAGAGCTTAGCATCTTTTTCCATAACCACTTCTGCATGATTGCCATCGAGATATAAAATATCGATATTATCTAAAACAAGCGCAGCTTTTTCTGATGTGGTTTTCATTGTGATACAGCACTCTTCTAATTCAAACCGTTTGAGCATCGTGATGTAAGAGGTATAGATAAAAGAAAGGTTAATTTTGCCCCACCATTCCAAATCTTTTGCATCTTCTACGGGATCAAAATATTTCAGGCATTCCAATTTGTCCCAAGGATCGACCCCAACGACGACACCTTCACCAAGCAATTTAAGCGCGGTGGCTACAGGAAAAATAGAAGAGCCGCCATATACCCCAACCTCAACGCACAGTTTTGGTTTTGTCTCAAAGACTAAATCCATAAAACTCATCGCTTTTTCTTTCGAGCACCAGCCATGGATCGACGGAAGGAAATAGGCAACCCTCTCTTTTAATTCGCTTTTATTATCTGCTTTTAGAGAGCTAAAGCAGCAGATTAAACAAATAAGAGCTAAAATAGACATTTTCATATGAGATCCTCTTTTAAGGTTTTATCCAGATTCCCCAGACACAAATATCTGTAAATTCAGCGAGTTTAATGCAATTTTCATTGAGCCATTCAATGGAGCGCGCTTGCGTATATTTATTATTTTCATACCAGGTCATATCATCTAAAATGATAAGTCCACCCTTTTTCACAAGCGGCACCCATTTGGTCACATCAAAATAGGAAGTATGGTCAGAATGGTTTCCATCGATATGGAGAAGGTCGATATTAAAAATAGGCGGGGCATCAAATGAAGTGGCGCGAACAAGGCGAATCTGCGGCTGTAAATTGAGCTGCTCAATTTTACTCATGAGTCCATTTAAGATTCCTTCATGGTCTACAATGGTCCAGTAATGTTTATTGATCTCTTCCATGACACCTTGGGTTGATTCAAAACTGTTCCACGGATCAATCCCATAAATCATTCCTTTTTTATTCGCTCGGAGTGCATAGGCCATCGGGATCAGCGATCTGCCGCCAAAGACGCCAATTTCGACGATAGTATCAGGCTTATGCTTGAGCACAAGATCCACCAAAATGGCTGCTTTTTCTGGCGCACACCAGCCTTCAAGCGTCTTCATACACTCAAAGACTTCTGCTTTTAATTTATTTACATCAACGCGATCAATGGTTGCTTCTATGTAAGAGGGTGGTTGCTGATAATCCATCTATTTCCCCTGTTTATAGTTTGGCCCGCCATTATCTGACGGAGAATTTGGTTTTGTTGAAACAACATCATACCCAAGCGTATAAGTGATAATCCCATCCGGTTGCACATACTCCATATCGTAGGGCAAGAAAATCTTATACGTTTTAAGAAAATCTAAGATCTTTTTCATCCCACTGCGGCGCACAATCATAGAATAGGCACCAAAGCGAGCGCCTACTTTTCTAAAGTCATAGCTGATGTATTGTCGATATTGAAATTTATTCGGATCTGCAGGAGAAAAATTAGGCCGCAGGGCATAGCCTGTACATGGCACATATTTGCCACTATTGTCTTTGGTGTCCAAGTCGGTGAACAGTATGTCCCATCCTTCTTTACCGACAACCCCATCTAGCTTATCAATAAGCTCTGAAAGAGTATGCGGATCGCGCATCACTTCGATATCATCTTCCATCACCCAGATCGTTTCATAGCCAGAATCATAAGCATCCTGCAAAATAGAAAGATGGCTCAGCACAATGCCAATTGCGCCACGCGACATGCAATGGCAAAAATAGTTCCTTCCTGGCAGATACATCACTTCATGGCTTGGGCCCCCTCCTTCAAAAGGGTAGTAGGTGCCCCAGAGTGTTTTTGTCATCCAAGGTTCATAGAGAATCCCCACATCATTGATAGTTACTTCTGAAAGTTCCCATCCATTGACAGCTGAAAAGCGATAGGGAGTGATTCCATAGGGTTTTAGCTGCTGCAGCGACCGTGCATATTTTTCTGGCCGCTGATCTAAATTAAGCATGTAGATAAAATCGATGTTGCGCATCTGATGGAAGCCAGATTTATCCAAAGCTTGCTTAAAATGATCTTCAACAGAAGAGAAAAGAGCATGGATAGTGGTAAGTAAAAACAAAAAAGTTATTCGACGCATTCTTTCTCACACACTTGAAGTTTTTCTAAAGGGAAAGCGCGATTGATTTCGATCTGCTGATGCCAAAAATCAGGAAGCTGTTCATTGGCCAGCAGCCTATCGCACGCATCTAAAGACTCTTGATATTTGCCTATATAAAAAGAGCAGATGGAAAGCTGGCATAAAAGGCCGTACTGTTCAATCCAATCTTCATTAAAGAGTGCATCTTTTTGAAAGGGCATCACAATAGTGTCTTTCATTTTAATGCAGGCATATGCCTTATCATATTGCCCTTCTTGATTGTAAATTTCAGCTAGATAATAAAGAGGCTCTAACCGGTGAGGGCGGTAATTAAAAGCACGCATATAGCAATCGATGGCAAGTGTAGAGGGAAGACCAAGCGCGCGTAAAATGTGGCCTAATTGCAGCTTCGACCAGAATACCTCCTCTTCCCAGCCGCCCATGTTGATCCGTTTTTGGTACCATTCCAGAGCTTTTGCTTTT
>CAYSQP010000089.1:0-4340 GCA_964433285.1 uncultured bacterium
ACTGGAGTTCAGACGTGTGCTCTTCCGATCTGTTTTGCAAATAAAGGTGGGCAACAGAATGTCAAAAATCACCGTGTCGAGATAAATCCTGATGGAAATTATATCAAAATATACTGCGGTGATGGCACTGAGCGCTGCTATCAGAAGATTCCTCCTTCAAAAAAACAGAAAAAGAAGCTGAAAAAACAGTTCGGCCCTGATGTCAATACCTATTTTTATACATTGATGTGGGAGAAGCTATCGAGCGGCAATATGATCCATTATGGCTATGACCAAGATCATATTTTGAATGCGATCCATACGTCAAATCCAGACAACTCTAAAAGCTACGCCTGGGCCCACTTTGGAAAATCGGACAATGGCAATGAATATTTCATCGATACAAGTGATGGCAAGAAAATTCAGTACCGCTTTGAGCAAAAGGGAAGTAAAGACGCTAGCTATCGTCTAATGCGGACGGTGAGCAACTCTTTTTTGCCAGAAGAATCGATTGGTTTTCACGCTCCTGCAGCTTATCGTGGAGAACTTGTGGCTAGTCGCGCGCTGCCGCAAGGGCGAGTCTTAAATATCGATTATTACAATCAGGGTGATAATCTGGTCATGGGGCAAAATCAGTACATCGGCGATTCTGCTGATGCGCGCTGCGATCGGGTAAAAACGTTGTCTTGTCCTGTCGGTCATGATCGTACGCCTATTGCGACCCATACTTTTTTATATCATCCAGGAAAGCGGGGAGAGTGTGGCGGTGCTACCGAGGTCTATGATGCTCTCGGCAATCTCACTATCTATCGTTATACCTCTGAGATGCGCATCGAAGCAATTGAGCGTTATATTAAAAAAGAGGGCAGGCAACTCCTTTTTAATAGTGAGAAATTTATTTGGGAAAGTGGAGGCAATCTACGTTGTAAATCTTTTCATGATGAAACAGGCAACGCGGTCTTTGCCAGAGTATTTATTTATGATAATAGGGGCAATACACTGCAGGAAAAAATCTATGGCAATCTCTCGGGAAACTGCACAGCAGCTTTGACTATTCGGGCCGATGGTTCTATTGAAGAAAATGGCATTGAAAGCTACTCCAAGCGTTTTGCCTATACCGATGATGGCCGCAATCTTCTTACAAAAGAAGAAGAGGATAATGGAAGGTGCGTGCTGTACAACTATTATGGCCATAATCTCTTAGGGTCCAAATTGGAGCTTTTTCAAGGCAAAATTATTAAGAGAGCTTTTTATGATTATAGAGCGCTTGTTTTGATTAAGGAGACGGTCGACGATGGGTGTGCACAAGACAGAAATGATCTTACAGCTGTTACTGAACGAAGAATCAAGGTGCTCATTTCCAAGGAGCAGGAGCCCTACATTGAGATGCCCGAATGGATCGAAGAGCGTGCTTTAGATTTGAAAACAGATCAAGAAGTTCTGCTCAAAAAAATGCAGTTGACCTATGGGCAGTATGGTCTTATCACAAGGCGCGATCTCTATGATGCCAAAGGTAAATATCTCTACAGTCTCCACACTAAATATGATCAAAAAGGCCAGGTGATTGAAGAGACCAATGCGCTGGGGCAGGTGGCAAAATCTAGCTATGATGAGGTGGGCAATAAGATTAGCTATGAGGATTTTCATGGCAAATCGGTTGTAAAAATGAGCTATGATTTTGCAGATCGTTTGATCCAGTCCCAAGAAATCACTTTTGATGGCAAAACAAGAACAACACAACAGCGTTACAATTTTTTAAGTCAAAAAATAGAGACTGTTGACTTCCATGGGAATTCCACATTTTATGCTTATGATCCTTTTGGCCATTTGCTTGAGGAGCGCTCGTCGGATGTACAGGATGAAAAAGGAAAAAAATGTGCGCTTACAAGACGCTATAGTTATGATCATTCGGGCAATAAAATCCAGACAATCTCTCCTAAAGGAGAGGTCACAAATACAAGCTACACTGTCTATGGCAAGCCGCATCTGATTCGCTATGTGGATGGATCAACTGAGCGCTTTATTTACAATTTAGATGGAACTTTAAGAGAAGCCATCGATCAGCAAGGGGTTGCAACAGCGTATACCTATGATGGTTTTGGAAGAGAGACTTCTAAAAAAATCTTTTCGTCTTCTAAGGAATTACTTGCAGAAGAAACTTTTATCTATAACGGCTTTCAACTTGCTTTCAAAGTGGATGCTGAAGGTCACAAAACAATATTTACCTACGATTATGCAGGACGCAAAATCGCAGAGGAGCATGCCGGTGAGAAAATTGAGTATGGCTACGATGATGTGGGGCGTGTTTGCTGGGAAAAAAAAGAACAGCTTCTCTCTTTTAAAGAGTATGACTTATTGGGTCGTGTCTTAGAAGAGAAAATGGAAGATAGTAATGGCAACCTGCTTGCGTACACAAGGCAAGAATATGATCCTTTTGGCAATATCTGCTGCATCAAACGATCTATTGGGGACAAAGAGTCGCAAGAATTATTTTACTATGATTCTTTCAATCGCCCTGTGCAGCAGGTTGATGCGCTCGGCGATAGAGTGCGATTTGAGTATGACGATGAGCGTATGCAAAGGACCCATATCGATGCGCTAGGGAACTGCACAATAGAATCGCGCGATGCTTTAAATCGACTGATCTGTACAGAAAAGAAAAATAATTTTGGCAGCATGCTGTCGAAAGAAGAGTTTTTTTATGATGCAGACAGCCATCTAGCCAGGCAGCTAAGCACCATTTACAGTGCACAAGCGCCCCTTAAGACAACGATAACAGTGTGGGAGTATGGCCAGCTTGGAAGATTGTTGAAATTAGTGGAGGCGGCTGAGACCTCTGATCAAAAAATCACACGTTACACTTACACAGTCAAAAACCAGCTTTATGAAACGATTAAGCCAGACGGCACTGTTTTAGAAAACCGCCACGATGCTTTAGGCAGAGTTGTTGCGCTCATCGCATCTGATCGGAGTATTTCCTATGCATTTTATTATAATAAGCTGGGGCAGATGGTGGCATCTGAGAACCAGATCACGGGCAAAGCCACACGGCGTACTTTAGATGCCCATGGAAGAATTGTTAAAGAGACATTAGAAACAGGATTTTCATTTGAAAATGAATATGATTCAAGAGGCAGAAGAGTTGCCTTCCATCTTCCAGATAGAAGTAGAGTGGATTACAGCTATGATGCGTTGTATTTGCGGGCCGTTTCTAGGGGGGAGCATACCCATCAGTATCTAGATTATGATCTTTCGGGCCATCTTCTTAAAGAGCAGCTCATAGGAGGAGTTGGAGAGATCCATTATCAGGTGGATCTTTTAGGCAGGACAAGGCAGGCGTCTTGCCCATTTTTTCACGAGACAATAGAGGAGATTGATGCCAGTGGCCATATTAGAAAAATTTCTCGGAAAACAGCGCGCGGAAATGAGGATGCACAATTTGATTATGATGACCTTTATCAGCTGACGCAAGAAACAGGACTGTTTGCTCACACCTTTAGCTATGATTCCCATTACAATCGACTCAATAAAGACAAAGCAGCCTATCAAGTTAATTTGAAAAATGAACTACTTTCAGCAGGTAGGGTGCAATATATTTATGATGATAATGGCTGTCCTATTCTTAAAAAAGGGCCTTACGCGACTCTCCAATTCAAGTATGATGCATTGGACAGGTTATTGGAAGTCACCCAAGAATGGGAATTTCGTATTGAGTATAGCTATGATGGGCTCCATAGGCGACTGACAAAGACAGTGTATCTTTGGAAAGATTGGGCTTGGGAAAAGCAGAGCCATGAGAATTTTTTATATGATGGCCAGTGTGAAATTGGCGCTGCCGATGAAGAGGGCACAATCCAGCAGCTGCGCATCCTTGGTTCAGCGCCGCGCGCAGAGGTGGGCGCTGCGATTGCAATGGAGTTTAAGGGGGTGCTTTATGTCCCTATCCATGATATTAAGGGCAGTGTCCGGGCGCTTGTGAATGTCAAAACAGGGCAAGTCGTAGAAACTTACCAGTATAGTGCTTTTGGTGAAGAGACAACTTTTGCCCATAGTGAATATGTGCTACCGCCTCCTATTCAGAATCCCTGGCGCTATCTTTCAAAGCGAGTTGATGAAGAGACAGGGATGGTCTTTTTTGGCAGGCGCTATTAAGAACCTGCGACAGGCAGATGGCTGACGCCTGATCCCAAGGGATTTGCAGATAGTTTGAATTTGTATGCCTTTGTGTTTAATGATCCCTTGACGCGCATTGACCTTTGGGGTTTGGAAACTTTAGCGAGCCCTGCAGGCCGCTCAATGCTGGATTTCTTTAGGCCGGGGTTAGACTTTTTAAGGAAGGGAGTGAATTTCGCAGGTGCAGC
>CAYSQP010000090.1:0-1365 GCA_964433285.1 uncultured bacterium
AGGAAAACCTATGGACGGCTTTCCTTTAGGCGCAGCCTACTTAAAAGAAATTTCAGAATAAATGCAATCCTAGATGCAACCACAGAGGCACAGAGTTAAGAGGGAGGATTAGTTTATTTTTTTCGGGGCAGCGAACCCGAAAAAAATGAAGCTCTGCCACTTTGTGGCAATGAAGAGTGAAGATTAAACACAGAGAAGAATGAATTGACTTCTTTGCCTGGCGAAGAATGATAATTCAAGACAGGCAATGAGTCATTTTTTTCGGGTTCGCTGCCCCGAAAAAAATATCCAACCTCTCTCTTAACTCTGTGTCTCTGTGCCTCTGTGGTTGCATTTTTCTTTATTCGAGGCGCATGGGCATAATGACAAATTGAGCCTTAGAAGAATCGGTCACAAGACCAGGATTGTAGGGATCCGATACATTAAACTCGACGGTCTCATCTTTGCTATGACGCAAAATATCTAAGAAAAAATGGGGATTGAAAGCAATTTCCAGCTTCGGCCCGCTATAGTTGGCAGGCATATGCACTTTGCCTTCACCAATATCGCCGCTTGTGGCAGCAAGATGAAGCGTTCCTTGAGAAAAAGAAAAGCGCACTGAAGAGCTCATTTCTGATGTGAAAAGAGCCACTTGACGCAGCAAAGTGATCAGCTCTTCACGATGGAGGCTAATGGGACTTGTCATCTTTTGCGGAATAACGCGTGTTACATCAGGATAAGGCCCCGCAAGAAGCTTAGACACTAAAACGGTTGGAGAGAGTTCAATGCCAATTTTATCAGTTGTGAGTTTAAGCAGAACAGGCTCATCTCTATTTTCAATCATTTTTACAATTTCTTCGACAGCTTTTAATGGCAATATATAAGCCCCATCTTTTAAAGCAGGGGATTCGATTTCAGTCTCAATCTTCGAAAGCCGTTTTCCATCTGTTCCAATCATAGAGATTTGACGGCCCTGTTTTTGAAACAATACGCCATTAAGGACTTGACGGCTGTCATCTCTGGCTGCAGCAAAAGAGGTTTTATTGAGCATCTCTTTGAGTAGCTGACTGCTGAGTGTGATTTGGACGCCATCTGCTAAATCTGGAATGGCTGGAAACTCATTTTTATGCATCCCTTGGATTTTAAAATGGGACGTGCCTGAATGGAGCACTGCACTTTCAGGAGAAAGAGTCTGGATCTCGATTTGGGGGGATGTCAGTTCACGCACAAGTTGAAAAAGGCGCCTTGCAGGCAATGTAATCGCCCCTTCTTCCTCTACTTTAGCCGCAATAGAAGCGCGCATACTCACAGTAAGATCGGTAGCGCTTAAGATAAGTTCATCATTAGAAGCTTCTAAAAGTATATTTGCTAAAATAGGAAGGGAAG